>CAYLMZ010000219.1:0-1536 GCA_964385035.1 uncultured Loktanella sp. | reverse complement strand
CGCGCAAGTGATGTCAGCCACACAGACCTGTTGGGCTGCTGTCGGTCCGGACTTTGCCGAGCGCATGGGGCAGGGGGGTCCACAACCACAGCCCGATCAGACGGTTGTCCCGTTCCGTAAACCTGAAACCGGTGCGCCGGTCCTGCCTGCTGGTGGCCTTTGGTCAGAGGTTGCAGCCTATCTTGATCAGAGTGATCCGGCACTTTACCGCGCGTGGTTGTCGAAGCTCACAGAAGTTGAAAGCGGGGCAGGGCGGTTGGTGCTGGCCGCACCTTCGCCGTTTATCGCAAGCTATGTGAAGACACATCTGTTGGACAAACTCGGGGCCGCGGCGGTGCAGGTTGATCCGAGTATTCGTGCGGTTGTGATTGATTGATCCGATAGCTGGGCCCCGTGTTCAACGCATTTGCTTTTTGTTGAACACGCGTCTATGTTCAACAAAACTACATAATGTTGAGCATGATGCCCGACCGTCATTCCACCATCGCCCATGCGGCCTATCATGATCTTTTGGCATCGTTGAAAGACGAAGCTGTCTCGGCTTTGCAGGGCACACCGACCAAGGTCAGCCGCAATGGCAAGACCTATTGGTATGACAGCTATCGGGTCGGAACGCAGGTCAAGAAAACCTACATCGGTGAGGATACGCCTGAATTGCAAGCGCGGCTTGCCCGGCGTGATGATTTGCACAATCAAGCGGCTGCACGGGCCGAAAACCGCACACGTCTGATCCGTATTCTGCGGGCTGAGGGGTTTTTGCGGCTTGATGCCGGCACAGGTAGCCTGCTGTCTGCCATGGCGCGCGCGGGCGTGTTCCGTGTGGGGGGCACGATTGTTGGGACACATGCCTTCCGGCTTTACGAGGGTGAGTTGGGCATCCGCTATGGCTTCGCGCAAACAGCACAAACCCGCGACATGGATATTGCGAGTTTCGAGCGGTTGTCCTTGGCCCTTGAGGATACCGTCTCACCGCCTTTGGCCCAAGTCTTTCGCGACTTTGCATTTGATCCCGTGCCCAGTTTGCAAAACGAAAGTGTCTGGCGCTGGAAGCAGACAAGGCGCGAACTGATGGTCGAATTTCTGACCCCGTCATTTGAACCAGACGAAGCAATCCGTCCGCTGGCGGCCCTTGGGGTGGATGCACATTCACTGCATCACTTGAACTATCTGATCGAGAACCCGATCCTTGCCGCGGTCCCTTATCGCAGTGGCGTGTTGGTCCAGATCCCGCAGCCCGAACGCTTTGCCATTCACAAGCTGATCGTGGCCGACAGACGCAGGGCAGGGGACCGGCTGAAGGCAGAAAAAGACCGCGCGCAAGCGGCGTTTCTGATCCCCGTTCTGTCCGAGGATCGCCCGGACGAGCTGGCTGAAGCCTATCAAAGCGCGCGCGCGCAGGGTCCCAAGTGGCGCGAGCGACTGGATGCGACACTGGCGAGGATGCCTGAGGTGAGGGCGATTTTGGAAGGGTAGGGGGTGCGTTTCCCTGCAATTCTGGGATCAAGAAGAAAGCTATCACTATGGAATGGCATAACG
>CAYLMZ010000218.1:0-1624 GCA_964385035.1 uncultured Loktanella sp. | reverse complement strand
GCACCGAGTGAGGTCGCTGTGCCGATGGCAGCGAGACCTGCCACACCAGCACCAACAACCAGAACCTTTGCAGGGGGCACCTTACCGGCGGCTGTCACCTGACCGGTAAAGAAGCGGCCAAAGTTGTTGCCTGCCTCGATCACGGCGCGGTAGCCGGCGATATTGGCCATGGATGACAGCGCATCCATTTTCTGGGCACGGCTGATCCGCGGAACCATATCCATCGCGATGACGGTGGCACCTTTGGCGTTGGCAGCTTCCATCAGCTTTTCGTTTTGCGCCGGATAGAAGAAGGAAATCAACGTCTGCCCGTCGCGCAGGCGCTTGACCTCTGTCTCCTCAGGGGGACGGACCTTGGCCACGATATCAGCCGCCTTGTAAAGTGCGGCAGCGGTCTTCACGACCTCAACGCCCGCATCCTTATAGGCCTGATCCGAAAAACCAGCCGCAAGACCAGCGCCAGTTTCAATCACACAGTCATAGCCAAGCTTTTGCAGATCCTTCGCCGAAGCGGGCGTCATCGCGACCCGGTCTTCGCCTTCGATGATCTCTTTAGGTGTACCGATCTTCACGGACGATCCCCCATGTTATTTTGCATCCCCGACCGATTACAGCGCGACAGATTATTTCACAAGGGAATGGCTGCTATGACTTTGGATGTCAGGCGCTAACAGTGCCGCTTTGACGCGGCGAAACTACACCCAGCGGCGCGTTTGTTCGCAATAGCGCGCAAAATCGGCCCGAAATTTGCGGCGCAAGCGGTCTTCTTCGGCGCGAACAAAGCGCTCTTGGATGGTGAACATAAAGAGCGGCACCAGCAAAAGGGCAATCGGGGCGTCCCACCGCAGGGCCAACCCCGCAAGGACAAGCGCATCGCCAAGATAGATGGGATTGCGACTGCGTTTGAAAATCCCTGTCGTGACCAGGCGGTCAGCTTCCATATGCGGCACGATGGTTGTGCGCTGCTTGCGCATCTCGATCGCGGCCAGCAGGATCAGAATGATCCCGCCCCCGACCAATAGCCCCCCTGCAAGATCAAGGACAGGATGTCCAAAGCGGAGCGCAAGGGGCTGTAACTGCCCGATCCACCAGGTCATCACCAGTGCGAGCGCCAACCAGACGGGGGGAATATCGATCCATTTCATATTCGCACTCTGGCCGCGTGCTTTGCCCTTGTCCATGCCGGACCCTCCGCTAGCATGTCACGAAAGGGAGATTGCAAATGGAACATGCAGGCAAACACGCGCTGGTCACAGGTGGTGGAACGGGTATCGGCAAGGGAATTGCCTTGGCTCTGGCCGAAGCCGGCGCAGAGGTCACCATCACAGGGCGCCGCGCGGAAAAGCTCGATGAGGTCGCGAGCCTTTCTGACCGTATTCATCCGATTGTGATGGATGTGGCGAACGAGACCTCTGTCCGCGAAGGGGTTCATGCTGCCGCAACAGCCCGCGGCCCCATCCAGATTTGCATCGCCAACGCAGGCATCGCCGAGGGTGGTCCTTTTGAAACCACCACCCTTGAGGATTGGCACCGGACTATGCGGATCAATCTTGATGGGGTCTTTTTGACCTTTCAGGCGGCCATGGCCACGCTCAGCGATGATACCCCCGCGCGGATGGTTGTC
>CAYLMZ010000217.1:0-1631 GCA_964385035.1 uncultured Loktanella sp. | reverse complement strand
TGACCGTTGTCATCCAGATCCCACAGCAGGCTTTGGCGCGCATCGAAGTTGGTCAGCCCGCACAAGTGCGTTTCATCACGGGCGAAGAACGTGTGGGACAGGTCAGCTTTGTCGGCGGCAACGCAGATCAGCAGACCCGCACCTTTCGGGTCGAGGTGACTGTTGAAAACCCCCAAAGCGAAATGCCAGCAGGGCTGAGCGCGCGTGTTGTACTGCCGACAGGGGAGGCGCGCGGGCACTTTATCTCGCCCGCCATTCTGTCGCTTGGCACCAATGGTGAGTTGGGGGTGAAAACGGTTGATGCCGATAACCGCGTTAGCTTTGCCTTGGTTGAAATCGTGCGCGCGCAGACAGACGGAATTTGGGTCACGGGTCTGCCAGAGGCTGTTGATATCATCACTGTGGGGCAAGGCTTTGTGAATGCCGGTGATTTGGTGAATCCGCAACCGGCAGGAGTTTCGCTGACAGCGGAGGCAAACCAATGAACACCTTGATTGATGCTGCGTTCAATCGCAGCAAAGTCGCGCAGCTCTTGTTTGTATTCCTGTTGGCAGTGGGGTCGTTGGCCTATGTGAACATCCCCAAGGAAAGCAATCCTGAAATCCCGATCCCTGTGGCCTATGTCTCGGCCTCGGTCGATGGCATTTCCCCACAAGACGCCGAAGATGTTCTGGGCAAACCGATGGAGGCGGAGTTTGCCTCGCTTACCGGTTTGCGAGAAATGAAAACGACCGCAAGCGAAGGGCGCGCCAGTGTTCAGCTTGAGTTTGAGCCGGGTTTTGACTCTGACACAGCACTTGATGACGTTCGTGAAGCGGCGGATCGTGCCGAAGGGGAATTGCCGTCTGATGCGACCGTGGTGGTCACGGAGATCAACACCGCCCTTTTTCCGATCCTGACCGTGGTCATGTCCGGCCCGGTACCGGAACGCACGTTGAACGCTCTGGCCGAAGATCTGCAAGATGACATTGAATCGCTTAGCGGGGTTCTTGAGGTGGATGTGGGTGGCAAGCGGACCGAGCTGCTTGAGGTCCTGATCGATCCCACCGTTTTCGAGACCTACAACATTACATTTGACGAGTTGATCAACTCGATCACCGCCAACAACCAGTTGATCGCGGCAGGGGCCATAGAGAGCGAAGCCGGGCGTTTGGTGTTGAAGGTGCCCGGCCTGATCGAGAACCTTGAAGACGTCATGGAATTGCCGATCCTTGTGCGTGGCCAGACGGTTGTGACATTTGCGGATGTGGCAACGATCCGCCGGACATTTGAGGACCCGACCGGATTTGCCCGCATTGACGGCCAGCCTGCATTGGCGTTGGAAATCAAAAAGCGCGTTGGCGCGAATATCATTGAAACCGTGGAAGAGGTGCGCGGTGTCATTGAACGCGCACAGGCCGAATGGCCCGAGACTGTCCAGATCCGCTATACGCTGGATGAGAGCGAAACGGTCAAAACAATGTTGTCCGACCTTGAGGCCAATGTCATTGCCGCGATCATTCTTGTGATGATCGTCGTGGTTTATGCGTTGGGTTTGCGGTCTGCTTTGTTGGTCGGACTGGCTATCCCGGGTGCCTTCCTGACGGGTGTCGCGGGGCTCTATTTCATGGGCTACACGATGAACATCGTGG
>CAYLMZ010000216.1:0-1671 GCA_964385035.1 uncultured Loktanella sp. | reverse complement strand
TCATTGGGCTTCATGTAAGGCAGGACCTTATCAGAGCCGATATCGAGCGTGCGAAAAGCAACCCGTTTGCCATCCGCTGCGTTCAGCACACGTGAATACAAGGCCGAAAGCTCGGCCCGACGGGGCATCTGGTTACGGACAAGAAACTGCAATTCTGTGCGGAAAAGCCCGACCCCTTCAGCACCGGACCCGGCAAGCGAGGGCAGATCGGCAATCAATCCAGCGTTCATTTGCAAAGACACTTCTGTCCCGCATTTGGTGGTCGCGGGCAGATCGCGGATCGAGGCATAGCGTTCCTGAGCACGGGTTTGCATCGCGATCTTGTCACGGAACGCAGCATGCACGGTGTCATCCGGGCGCAAATGCGCAATGCCCTGATCGCCATCGACGAGGATTGGATCGCCGTTTAGTGCTTCGGTTGTGATGCCTTTAGCGTTGATAATCAGCGGGATTGCCCAAGCGCGGGCGACGATGGCTGCGTGACTACCGACAGAGCCCTCTTCCAATACAATCCCGCGAATTTCTTTGCCGTATTCCAGCAATTCGCCCGGACCGATGTTACGGGCCACAAGGATCGGGTTGTCCGGCATATCGGCGCGGGCATCGGCACCCTGACCGGTCAGGATGCGCAGCAGTTTGTTCGACAGATCATCAAGATCATGCAGCCGCTCTCGCAGGTAGGCATCGCCTGCCTTCGACAGACGTGCGCGCGCGAGGGATTGTTCCTTTTCGACAGCGGCCTCGGCCGAGAGGCCGTTGTCGACGTCCTCTTCCATCCGTCGCAGCCAGCTGCTGGAATTTGCAAACATGCGGTAAGCCTCAAGGACTTGCCGCTGCTCGGCGTCAACGGTTGTCGTGACCGTCAGCATGTCATCAACACCGCTGCGCAGCTCGTCGATTGCCGCGTTCAGCCGCGCACGCTCGGTTTCGGGGTCATCCGAAATTGGGTTTGTGACAACAACACGCGGCTCATGCAGATAAACATGCCCTTCGCTGGCACCTTCCTGCGCAACAGAACCGCGCAGCATCACAGGCTGTTGGTGGCGTGCGGACAGGGCGGCACCTTCACCCACAAACGCCCCAAGCTCGGTCATCTCGGCAATGACCATCGCGACGATCTCTAGCGCGTAGACTTCATCCGGCGTGTATTCGCGGGCATCTTTGGATTGAACGACCAATACGCCCAACGCTTCGCCGAGCCGCTGAATGGGAACGCCACAGAACGAAGAATACCGTTCCTCGCCCGTCTCGGGCATATAGCGGAAACCCTTGGTTGAGGGCGCATCAGCCGTATTGACCACGGTCCCATTTTTCGCCGTTCGTCCGACCAGACCTTCACCCAGACGCATGCGCGTCTGGTGGACTGCTTCGGCCTGAAGACCTTTGGTGGCGCAAAGCTCAAGCGTTTCGGCGTCACGGAACAGATAGATAGAGCACACTTCAGTGCCCATCGAATCCGCGATCAACTCGACAACAGCATCCAGCCGCGCCTGACCTTCATTGTCAGCCGCCAGCGCCTCGCGCAGGCGTCCAAGCAGTTTTCTGCTTTCACTTTCAAGACGGTCTGGCATTGGCCCCCCGAGATCAGCAGGCCCAAAGGTTGTCCTTAGGCCGCTTTTTCCAACTCGAAGGCATCATGCAGGGCTTGCACCGCAAGTTCCATGTATTTTC
>CAYLMZ010000215.1:0-1702 GCA_964385035.1 uncultured Loktanella sp. | reverse complement strand
CTTTACGCAGCCCTTGCCGATGGAGGTTATGGCGGCCGCAAAAAGATCGTGCGGATCAATGGCCTCGATACCGAATGGGGGACGGCTGATGCGGCGGCGGTTGCAGCGATGGACTGCGATGCGATCTTGCTGCCAAAGGTGAATGGCCCCGAGGATGTGGATGCGTTGGCAGCGCTCGTTCCTGATCTGCCGATCTGGGCCATGATGGAAACCCCACAAGGCATTCTGAACGCGGCTTCTATTGCGGCGCACCCGCGGATGGAAGGGTTTGTGCTGGGCACGAATGATCTGGCCAAGGACCTGAATTCACGCGGGCGGGCGGCGTTGATGACCTCGCTGCAACTGTGTCTGCTCGCGGCAAAAGCGTCCGGGATTGTGGCGCTCGATGGTGTCTATAATGCCTTCAAGGATGAGGACGGTCTGCGTGCCGAATGCGCCGAGGGCCGTGACATGGGCTTTGATGGCAAGACCCTGATCCATCCCGCACAGGTTGCCATTGCAAATGCCGCCTTTGGTCCGACGACGGACGAGATCGACCTCGCCCGCCGCCAGATTGCTGCCTTTGAAGAGGCAGAGGCTGCAGGGCAGGGCGTTGCGGTTGTCGATGGCCGCATTGTTGAGAACTTGCATATCGTGACTGCCCGCGCGACCTTGGCGAAAGCTGAAGCTATCGCTGCATTGGAAACGTCATGACACTTCTTATTCTCGGGGTTGCCCTTTGGTCGGCTGCCCATTTGTTCAAACGCCTTGCTCCCGCGCGCCGCGCTTCATTGGGCGACAAGGGGCAGGGGCTTGTTGCTGTTGCCCTTGTCATCAGTGTTGTGCTGATGGTGATCGGATATCGGTCTGCTGATGGTGCCGTCTATTGGGGCCGTGATCCGATGTGGGTGGGGATCAACAATCTGCTGATGGTGCTGGCCTTTTACATCTTTGCCGCGAGTGCCGCCAAAGGTGACAAGATCTGGCTGGGGACCAAGCTGCGCCACCCACAACTGACGGCTGTGATCATCTGGGCCGTCGCGCATTTGCTGGTCAACGGTGATGTCCCATCTTTCATTCTCTTTGGCGGTATCCTTGTCTGGGCCATTGTCGAGATCATGGTCATCAACGCCCAAGAAGGCCCGTGGCAACGCCCCGGTCGTGCACCCGCCAAGAAAGAGGTGGTCGCGATTGTCGTCACGCTTGTTGTGACGTCCGTGGTCATGGCCATCCACTACGCCCTTGGCGTGACACCCTGGGGGTAGCGACATGCCGAAGATTTATCGATTGCTGACCGAAGACGACACCTCTGCCTTTTGCCACAAAGTCTCTGACGCGCTGGCGAAGGGCTGGGAGCTTTACGGAGACCCCACCTATGCCTTTGATCAGGCCAATGGCGTCATGCGGTGCGGTCAGGCCGTCACCAAAGAGATCGACACCCCCTATTCACCGGACATGAAGTTAGGACAACAATGACCAAGACGAACGCAGGCCGCTTTTTCGAGGATTATGCCGTTGGGGATGTGATCACCCATGCGGTGCCGCGCACTGTGTCGGGCGGTGAGCGGGCGATGTATCACGCGCTTTATCCGGCACGTGGGGCGCTTTACTCCTCGGATGAATTTGCGCGGGCCTGCGGTTTGCCGGCGTCCCCGGTCGATGATCTGATCACCTTCCACACGGTGTTCGGTAAGACCGTGCCGGATGTGTCTTTGAACGCTGT
>CAYLMZ010000214.1:0-1731 GCA_964385035.1 uncultured Loktanella sp. | reverse complement strand
TGACAGCGGCTGAGATGAAAAAGGGGAGTGGCTTTGCGACACTGTAAAGGCTCGCGCCGATCAGTGGACCAAAAATAAAGCCCGATGGGGGCGCTGCCGAGAGAAGTGCGGCGGCGCTGCCTTGTTCGTGACGCTCCACAGATAGGCTACCCAAAGCATTCGCGGCCGGAACGGCAAGCGCTGCCCCGGCCCCAACGATCAGGAAGGCGATGCATAAGGCCCAGAAGGGTTGCAGCAGGTTTGCCCCGATATAGCCAATGGCGACGAGCGTAAGGCCCGAAGGTAACATCTTTCGCGGATCAGGTTTGTAGGGGCTGACATAGCCGAACTGGATGATCACCATCATTACCGCCAGACAGGCAAAGGCGATCCCAGTAAACAGAACGACCTGTTCCTCGCCGAGGTCATAACGATCCTCTATAAACCATCCAAGTGTTTGCTGGATCATGCCGACGGCAACGAAATAGGTGAACAGGAAAAGCAGGTGCGGGAACACACGTGGATCGCGCATGGCGAGGGGTTTTGGGCGTTTGGCTTCCTGTCGTGTCGCGCGGCTCTTGGGTAATGTGAAAGCCAACAAGAAACCACAAGCGATATTGAGAATGATTGATCCCCAGAGGGGCACCAGCGCACCAAAAGGGGCCAGCACGGTTGCGCCGGCTGGTCCAAGGATTGAACCAATACTCATCGCTGCGCCAAGCATGCCCAGCCCGGCGGCGCGCGTCTTGGCCGTTGTTGCATCGGTCATCGCAGCCATACTGGCCGGTTGCAGGCCGGGCGAGAGCAGACCAAACCAGATGCGCACAAAAACCAGTGTGAGAAACATGGTCATCCCGGTGATTAAACCAGCCAAGGCGGCTTCG
Organism: uncultured Loktanella sp.; assembly: GCA_964385035.1. Classification (GTDB taxonomy): domain Bacteria; phylum Pseudomonadota; class Alphaproteobacteria; order Rhodobacterales; family Rhodobacteraceae; genus Yoonia. The sequence continues at coordinate 868 of CAYLMZ010000214.1, read as the reverse complement.
AGCGCAAACAGGAAGGCCATGTTCATCAGGCCCATAGCCATTAAGGAGAAGACCATGATCCGCTTACGCCCAAAACGGTCCGCCCAGCGTCCCCATTGCGGGATCATCAAGGCATAAAGGGCTGCAGACAGGGTCAGAATGCCAGCGACCTGAATTTCGGTCAGGCCAGCCTTACGCGCGAGTGGGGCGACAACCACGAAATTGATCGTCATGCCTGCACCCATGGCGACCATAGCCAGAGCAATCATACTCTGTTGAAAGTTGCTCAGGGGCCGCAGCGGCTGTTCTGTCTCTAGCTGGTCATTTGCCATTCGGCCCTCCCATTTGCGGAAAGTGGCGTGGTTCTGAAGGGGCGGCAAGGTCGACCTAAGGGAAAGTGGTTTGCCTTTACGGCGGGCATTTGCTCGGCCATTCTGCCTGAAAGCCTCATCAGATTGGCTTAAGGGAGGTTCTATGGCGATCACAATTACACCGGTTCAAGGCGTTGGCGCAGAGATCACAGGCGTGGATATCAAGGCCCTGACAGAAGAGGAGTTTGCCGCAATCCGGCAAGCGTTCTCTCATCATGGTCTGATTTTCTTTCGTGATCAGGAGACCACTGAGGACGATCATATCACCTTTGCAAAACGCTGGGGCGACATCAATGTGAACCGCTTCTTTGCGGCCCATCCAGATTATCCCGAGATTGCCATGGTCGCCAAAGAGCCTGACCAGACGGACAATATTGGTGGGGGCTGGCATACCGATCATTCCTATGATCATGAACCGGCGCTTGGCTCCGTTCTCGTGGCGCGGCAGCTGCCTGAGACAGGCGGCGATACGATGTTTGCCAGCATGTATACTGCCTATGAGACGCTGGATGATGAGG
>CAYLMZ010000213.1:0-1782 GCA_964385035.1 uncultured Loktanella sp. | reverse complement strand
GTATCGCGGATCATGTCCGCAGTTTCGCCAAGGTCGAAGTTCAGTGTGGGATATCTGTTCGGTATCATGCCCGCTCTTTAGCCGGACATGCCCGTATTGCCAAACCTAATCTTTAGAGAAGAGCGTCCGCAGGCAGTAATAGCCCATCACGATCAGCAACAGCGCGCCCAGCAGGATCAGGAAAGGCGGCAAGTATACCGCTATGTCGCTCTCTATGGTTTCCCCTGATTGGACCAAACCAAAGAAGTCGGCCAGACCATACCCCGCAAGGGCGGCGCCAATCAGGGCCAGAAGTCCAAACGGGGCAGCGTTCAGCAGTTTATTGTCAGGGTTGGACTCAACCAGCGGTTCCTGCAGACGAACACCTTCACCAATGCCGCCCATGCCTGCGCGAGGCGGGATTTCTACCTCTTCAAGGTCATCAATGATTGTGACGGGTGGCTTTGGCTGTGGTTCCGGGTCACGGACCAGCTTTGGCGCGGGCGCGGCAGGTTCTGGGGCCGTTACCACGCGCTCAAGAAAAGGCGGGGGAGGTAAATCCTCTTCAGCCTCTTCCCTTGCAGCCAAAGATGTTTCCTGGCGCGGTGGCCACATCGATTTCTGCACACCGGTACTGGGTTCTTCATTTCCGGCCAGTTCTGAGATCGCAGCTTTGATCTCTTCAGGGCTGGCCCCATCGGTTTCTATGGACTCTTTGCGATCATCATTTGCCGCGTCGTGGCCTGAGACTTTTTCGCCATTGGTGCCCAGAATGTCCTGCATCTGCTTGCGGATAGATTCTGCGGCGGCTTCTGGGGCAGTTTGCTTTGGCTCGCTGATGGGTTCAGCGGGCGTGGAGCGCTCCACAACAATTTCACGCGGTTTGACGGGCGCTTTGAGGGCGGGGGGACGATCAGCGACGGGGCGATACATAACACTGGCTGCTGATGGCATATGCCCTGGTGCTGTCAGGAACAGGGCTTTTTCAGCTGCGCGGCGACGCACCAGAGCATCGACAACCTGGACGCGTCCGCCAATACGGGCCTTGCGCCAGACATCCATGGCTGTTGCAGACGCCAAACGGTTACCACTGTTCAGGTAGGCAACAACATCAGATTTCACAAAGGCGCTTGCGCCAATATTGAACGCAAATGAGACCAGCGCGTCGAACTCATTCTGATTAAGCGGGGCGAGGACACTATCTTGCACCAGTTGCTCAATACGTGGCAGGTCATGCTCCCTTAGCAGCGCTTCCGCTTCCGCTTTGCTCAGACGCTCTTCGCCTTTTTCGGCGCGCACGTGGCCGTAGCCGACAATAAAGCGGCCATCAGGAAGCTCCTGATCATTCGGGCGATAGCCTTCAAACTGCTTGATCAGTTCCAGGCCAGCGCGGGATGTGCGCATATGCGATGCCATTTCTGCTCCGCTTTGGGACAGTTTCTCCATCCAATCGTAACGGTACTGCAAGTGCCGCGCCGCTTAGGGCAAACACTACAGGAGAACGAGCGTGGCAAGACCGAGGAAGCTGAAAAACGCCATCACATCGGTCAGGGTGAGGACGAAAACAGAAGACGCGACAGCCGGATCAGCGCCCAATCGCTTCAAGGTCAGGGGCACCAGAATGCCCGAAATCCCGGCCCATACGAAGCTTGCAAACATCGCCACACCGATCACGACAGCAAGGTCAACTTTCCAGAACCAGAAGAAGGCGATCAAGCCAACACCGACGGCAAAAATCAGCCCATTCACCAGTCCTGTCAGCGTTTCGCGCACGACCGCGCGGCGGCTGGCCTTGCCTTCCAT
>CAYLMZ010000212.1:0-1832 GCA_964385035.1 uncultured Loktanella sp. | reverse complement strand
GGCCTTATTCTTGTCCTTGCTGATATCGGCGTCCGCCTGATGCCAACAACCAATGAGTTGAAACTCGGCGTCGTTGCGGCACTAATTGGTGCCCCAGCCTTCATCTGGATCGCCATGCAAAAGCGAGGCGTCCATGACTGATCTTGTCATCAAAGACCTCAATGTTGATGTGACGGGCAAAGCCCTCGTCAAGAAAGCCAACCTGACTGTGGGTTCCGGTGAGCTTGTCGCGCTGCTCGGGCCAAACGGGGCTGGTAAGACCAGCCTGATCCGAGCCGCATTAAACCTAGAAAAAGCAAGCACGGGAACAGTCACGCTATCCGGGGAGGATGCGAGAGCGCTAAGCCCAGCCGAGCGCGCGCGCAAGGTTGCCTACCTGCCTCAAAGCCGCCCGCTAGCCTGGCCGAACCGCGTTGAGGATATTGTCTCCCTTGGACGCTTCAGTCACGGTGCCAGTCTTGGGCGACTGAGCCCCGCCGATGCAACAGCGGTCGCCGCAGCAATGAGTGCCTGTGACATCACCCATCTGGCAAACCGCCGCGCTGACACCCTTTCTGGTGGAGAACTGGCCCGCGTCCATTGCGCCCGGGCCTTTGCCGCCCAAGCCCCGCTCCTGATCGCTGATGAGCCAATTGCAGCCCTCGATCCACGCCATCAATTCCGGATCATGGACCTTATCCAGCGCTTTGTGAGCGATGGCGGCGGCGCTCTGGTCGTCTTGCATGATATTCAGTTAGCCGCGCGTTATGCCTCGCGTCTGATCTGGATGAAAGACGGTCGTATTCTCGCTGATGGCCCACCAGAAGAAACTCTCACGACATCGCGCTTGGAAGACGTCTACGGCGTGAAAGCCGTGATCGAGAATGGGCGTGTCCTCATGGACGGTGCGCTGTGACTGCCAAAGCCTTGATGTTGCAGGGGACTGGCTCTGACGTTGGCAAATCAGTGCTTACCGCCGCGCTCTGCCGTATTGCAAAACGGCGAGGACTATCCGTTGCGCCATTCAAACCGCAGAACATGTCCAACAATGCCGCTGCCTGCGTTGGCGGTGGCGAGATTGGCCGCGCCCAAGCCTTGCAAGCGCTCGCTGCCGGGCTTGAGCCAAATGTCGATATGAACCCGGTCCTGCTGAAGCCACAAAGTGACACCAGCGCGCAAGTCATTGTTCACGGGCACGCTATCGATCAGATGGATGCTGCGGATTATATGGCCGGGCGCGATCGCCTGATGGACGCCGTTATGGAAAGCTTTCAGCGCCTCACGAGCCAACATGATCTCGTCATTGTCGAAGGCGCAGGCAGCCCCGCAGAAATCAATCTACGTGCCCGCGACATTGCAAATATGGGTTTTGCTCGCCATGCCGGTGTACCGGTCTGCCTGATTGGTGACATTGAGAAAGGCGGCGTGATCGCAAGTCTTGTGGGCACGAAAGCCGTCCTTGACCGGGGCGACGCTGCCATGATCCGTGGCTTCATAGTCAACAAGTTTCGCGGCGACCCAAGCCTGTTCGATGATGGTATAACCGCGATAGAGTCTCGCACAGGCTGGCCCTGTTTCGGCGTGATCCCGTGGCTCACAGCAACGGCGACTCTCCCCGCTGAGGATGCTGTGATCCTTGATCGGAAGCAAACAGCAGCAAAAGACACGCTTAAGATTGCCGCGCCCATGTTGTCACGCATGGCCAATTTTGATGACGCCGACCCGCTAAAGCTTGAACCGGGTGTGTCGTTCCAGTGGGTTCCGCCCGGCCAACCGATCCCCCGTGACAGCGATGTGATCATTTTGTTTGGCACCAAATCGACACTGGGCGACCTCGCCTTCTTGCGCGCACA
>CAYLMZ010000211.1:0-1871 GCA_964385035.1 uncultured Loktanella sp. | reverse complement strand
GAAGGCGCGCCATAGACGATCGTGCGCTCAAAGAAGTTGATGTTCAGCCCGATCACCATCGGCATCAAGCCAAGCGCGGTCGTCACCGACGTCAGTACCACAGGCCGCAAACGCTGGGCCCCTGTCCGCAAAGCCGCCTCAAGCGAGGACATGCCCTCGCGTTTGAGTGTGTTGAATGTGTCGATCAGAACGATGTTGTTGTTCACCACGATACCCGCCAAGGCAATCACACCGATGCCGCCCATGACCACCCCAAAGGGCCGACCCGTGATCATCAATCCCAGCAAGACACCGGCAATCGAAAAGATGATCGCTGACATGACGATGCCCGCCTGCCAGAAGCTGTTGAACTGGGTGAGCAGGATCAGGAACATCAGACCAATCGCGGCACCGAAAGCCCCCACAAGAAAGATCATCGCGTCGGCCTGATCTTCGGCCTCGCCAGCAAAGGCGACATCAACCGATGCAGGCAGATCCATTTCGGCGACCGCTTCTTGAAGTGCAATCGTCTGGTCATTGGCCAACAGACCTTGGGCCACATCGGCCGAGATCGTAATGGCCCGTTGCTGGTCAATACGTGTGATCACGCCGCTTCGCGGCGCCGGATTGAACGACACAAAGTTCGAAATCGGCACGAGACCCGCATTCGTTGGCACGCGCAGGTTTTCAAGTTCGGCCAAAGTGCGGTCACCAGCAGGAAAGCGGACGACGATATCGACCTCGCCATCGCCATCGTCAGGGCGATAGTCTGCTACAGTGATCCCGCGGGTCAAAAGCTGCACAGCCTGCCCGAGCAGGGCGACATTAGCCCCACTCCGCGCGGCCTCTGAGCGGTCCACACTGATCTGCCACTCGACGCCGGGATTAGGGCGCGAGTCGACAATGTCGATGAAGCCACCCAAACGATCCATCTCGGCCAGAATTGCCTCTACCGCTTGTTGCTGTTCGGCCTCGTTGTTGCCCAGAACCTCAAGGTTGATCGGTTTGCCCCCGCCCGGACCACCGTCAGAGGTTTGAACCTGCACATCAATACCGGGGATCTGGGCCATTTCGGTGCGGATATCCTCGGCGATCTCGACCACGGGACGACGGGTGTCCCATTCGGCCAACTCAAGCTGGATCGCCCCGATCACATCGCCACTTTCGCTTGACGCACCAGAACGGGCGTAAACGCTCGCGATCTCGCCGTAAGCCCCAAGGCGGTCTTCGACCTGACGGACCAGCGCGTCTTGCTCATAGATTGAAAAGTTGTCCTTGGCGCGCACTTCGACCTGTGCGTAGTCCGGCTCAACCTCAGGAAAGAATGTCAGACCATTGCCGAAATTCCCGTAAGCAATGAAGGAACCAACCAGCGCCACAACTGCCAGACTGAGCGTCGTCCAAGGGCGCAGGATCGACCACTCCAGCACGCGGACATAGCCGCCCATAAAGCCGGTCATCTGGCGCGGGTCACCCATTTCTGCGGCATGGAGCTGCGCCTTGGCCTTGGCCGATTGTGCCTGCCGCTTGCCGATCAAACCGCCCACGACTGGAATGAACACCAACGCCATGAACAGTGATGCAGCCAGTGTAAAGATCACGGTGATGGGCAGGAATTTCATGAATTCGCCGACAACACCGGTCCAGAACAATAGCGGAAAGAAGACGCAGAGCGTCGTCGCAGTAGACGCGATGATCGGCCACGACATGCGTTTGGCGGCTGCGGCATAGGCGTCTTTCGGGGACTTGCCCTCATGCAGGTAACGGTCTGCCAGCTCAACAGTCACGATCGCACCATCCACAAGCATGCCGACGACAAGAATGAGCGAGAACAGAACCACGATGTTCATCGTGTAGCCCATGAAATAGAGCCCCGCGACACCCGTCAGGAA
>CAYLMZ010000210.1:0-1905 GCA_964385035.1 uncultured Loktanella sp. | reverse complement strand
ACCCGGCCAGCCATGAAGACATCTGCACCAAGACGCTGCGCCGCAAGGGCCTGGTTTGCCCCTTTACCGCCTGGGTGTTGAGCAAAATGGGCCCCGGTGACTGTTTCGCCAGGACGGGGCAAAGGCGCGCCACTGGCGACGAGGTCCAGATTGACCGACCCAACAACGCCTATGCGTACACTCATGCCGTCCCCTCCAACATCGTGCAAAGCACCTTGAAGACGCCCTCAACGTCAGCCTTATCATACCACAAAACAGGCCCATCATCAGCGAAATGCGGGATCGTACGCCCAAACTGCTCACCCTCTTGCGTGACCACAGACACATGCGCCCGCCGCCCCTCAAACAAATGCGGATAGGCCAGCGCAATCACAGTACTCGGATCATGCAAGGGCGCATCTCGGCGGCCTTTGGCGGAGAATTCCAGCTTGCAGGACGCCTCCAGAAAAGCAGCGGCATAGTCAGCCTGTGATGTGTCAACCGCTCGCACCTGCGAGAGCCTATCCTTGGTTGTGCGCAGGGTATGAGTGACATCCAGACTCAAACACCGGATGGGTAGACCGCAACCAAACACGGCCGCTGCCGCATGCGGGTCAGCATAGATATTAAACTCGGCAAATGGCGTGATATTACCACCTTCACGATCTGCGCCACCCATTAAGACAATCTCGCTGATCCCTTCCATAATATCCGGAGCCATTGTCAGGGCCAAAGCCATATTGGTCATTGGACCAGTCATCACCAGCGTCAGAGGATCCGATTTCGCGGCGCGGCAATGCTCGATGAGGGCATTTACTGCGTGTGTCGGTGACAAAGGCGCAGAAGGCTCTGGGACATCAAGACCACCAAGCCCCGTTGTGCCATGAAAGTCTTCTGCCGTGACCGGGTCACGCAAGATGGGGCGCGGTGCCCCGGCATGAACCGGAATATCCTCGCTATCGGCAAGTGTACGGATAATCCGTCCATTCTGCGCCGTCTGAGCGCCACCGACATTTCCAGCCACGGTCGTGATCGCCACCACATCCAGCAAAGGTGACTGGCAGGCCGCGAGTAACGCCACCGCGTCATCAAGGCCCGGGTCACAATCAATCAAAATTCTGGTCATACCATTTCCTGCGCCGCCAATTTCCCCTTGGCAAGGCCTAGCCGCATCACCTTGCGCAAGCTAAATCAACCCAGACCCACTTCTATCAGGAGCAAGACATGTCCGTTGCAGACTTTCACGATTATCAACAAGGCGGTGAAACCTATGAAGGCTTCCTCGCCATGCCAAAATCAACACCAAAAGGCGTTGTTCTGGTTGCCCATGCCTGGGGCGGTCAATCTGACTTTGAACGCGATAAGGCGAAATGGCTTGCTGGCCTTGGCTATGCCGGATTTGCTGCTGACGTTTACGGCAAGGGCAAGCGCGGCGAGACCAATGAAGAGTGCGAGGCGCTGATGACCCCACTCGCCAGCAATCGCCCGGAACTGCAATCGCGCCTGGCGCATGCCCTATCTGTTGCGAAAGAAGCCTCAGGCGTCAGCAAAGCCGCCGCAATCGGTTTCTGCTTTGGTGGTCTGTCCGTTCTCGACATGGCACGCACGAATATGGGCGTTGAAGGCGTTGTCTCCTTCCATGGCCTGTTCGGTGCACCGGGAAACACAGCCGATACGATTACACCAAAAGTCCTTGCCCTGCATGGCTGGGATGACCCAATGGCGACCCCGGATGATGTCATGGCCTTCAGTAAGGAAATGAGCGCCGCGAAAGCCGATTGGCAGCTTCACGCCTATGGCGCCACGATGCATGCCTTCACAAACCCGGCCGCAAACAATCCGGACTTCGGCACTGTTTACAATGCCGAAGCGGATCGCCGCAGCTTTGCCGCGGCTGCGGACTTCCTCAACGAAGTTCTGGGATAG
>CAYLMZ010000209.1:0-1940 GCA_964385035.1 uncultured Loktanella sp. | reverse complement strand
TGATCTACGCGTTCGAGGCCGTGATCATCGGTGGCCTTGGGTCGCTTTGGGGCACGCTTGCCGGTGGTGTGATCATCGGCGTGGCGCAGACTGTTGGGGCGGCGGTCAATCCCGAATGGCAAATCCTCGCTGGCCATGTCGCGTTCCTGATCGTGCTGTTGATCCGGCCGCGCGGCCTGTTCCCAAGGGCGGTGGATTGATGGTCGCGACCTTCTCCGTTTCCACCCGGACGCGTGCGTCAACAATCAGCGGCATCGTCGCGTTGATCCTTCTCCTTGTGGCTGTGGTTCTACCGGCTTTCGCTTCACGCAGCCTAATCCAGGACCTGTTCTTCATCCTTACGATGCTGACCTTGGCGCAGTTCTGGAACTTGTTGGCAGGCTACAGCGGCCTTGTGAGTGTGGGGCAGCAGGCCTTTGTAGGCTTCGGAGCCTACATGCTGTTCGGCGCGACCATTCTGTGGGGCGTTAACCCGGTGGCCGCTCTGCTGCTTTCGGGCGTGTTTGCACTCCTGCTTGCAATTCCGACCGCGTTTTTCGTCTTCCGATTGAGTGGTGCCTATTTCGCCATCGGTACATGGGTGGTGGCCGAAATCGTTCGGTTGACTGTTGCACAATGGCAGTCGGTTGGCGGTGGCACTGGCACGTCGCTGCCGCGTGATGCACGCGATGCTATGTGGGGCGTCGAATGGATTGAGATCTTGTTCGATGTCCGTGCCTCCGCCGCGCGCGACATCCTCGCCTATTGGTTGGCACTTGCGCTGGCCGCCGCCACGATCGGCGGCATCTACTGGTTCTTGCGCACGCGCCAAGGCCTCGCGCTCGCCGCATTGCGCGACAATGTCGAGGCCGCAAAATCCGTAGGTGTCGACGCCAACAAAATGAAGTGGATCGTTTTTCTGGTCGCCGCTTTCGGCACCGGTATCGCGGGCGGGCTTATCTTCCTGCAGAATGGTCGCATCAGTCCCGACAGCGCATTTGCTGTCACTCAATGGACCGCATTCGTCATCTTCATCGTCGTGATCGGTGGGATCGGAACGATTGAAGGCCCCATCATCGGTGTGCTCGTGTTCTTCCTTTTGCAGGAACTGTTGGCAGATTTTGGTGCCGTCTACCTGATTGTTCTTGGCGCTCTGGGCATCGTGATCATGCTTTTTGCGCGCCGCGGGCTTTGGGGGCTGTTCTCGGACCGTACGGGCATACAGCTGTTTCCGGTGCGGCGTCAGCTAGACATTCCGGAGGGCAATACGAGTTGAACCGTGAGTCAGATAGGGAGGAAAAGATGACTGAAGATATTACCAAGACGCGCCGGCAGGTGCTGGCAGGAACCGCAGCCGCGACGCTTGGCGCCGCCGCTGCTACAGTGACACCCGCTTCTGCGCAGGATGCGGCCGACGAAGCCCGCAAGGCCATAGCCGAGAGCTATCTGAAGGCGTTGGACGCGGGTGGTGTCTCACCGACAACTGGGATCGGCCTGTTCGACCACTTCACCGAAGATGCAGAGGTATATTTCCCGAAATGGGGGGTCGCTCGCGGTATCGACGAGGTGACACAGATGTTTTCGGACGTGGGCGGAACGCTTCGAGGCATCACCCACCATTATGACGGCTTTGTCTGGTACATGACGGGTACCGACCGCTTCTCAGTGGAAGGGACCAGTGAAGGCATGCATCGCGACGGTGCTTGGATTGCTGGCGATCCGGACTGGGGCGCCGGCCGTTTCTGCGACTGTTTCGAGGTCCGCGACGGCCGGATCTCGCGTCTCTACATCTATTTGGACCCGGATTATGCGGGCAATGACACAGCCCGATATGACTGGATCGTTACCTGAAGTCGAAGATGCCGCCCGGCCCGCTGAACGGCAGGTCGGGCGCGTGCAAGGAAGGGAAAGACATGGCAGAGATCACCACGGACGTTCTGATCATCGGCACGGGGCCTGCG
>CAYLMZ010000208.1:0-1969 GCA_964385035.1 uncultured Loktanella sp. | reverse complement strand
CGATGGACACTCCTCTCGGACGATCCTTGCACATGCGGGCAACAACGACGTCGACTTGATCATCGTGGCCAGCCATCGCCCGGGCATGCAGGATTATCTATTGGGTTCCACTGCGGCCAAAGTCGTCCGCCATGCCCAATGCGCCGTCCATGTCTTGCGTTGATAGCGGCATGTCCGACGGTTTCAGGCTAGAAGCCAAACAAGTGGGCTGATACGGCCTCTCTATGCAGGCTTTTTCCGACAACATCCGCGGTGCGTTGATCATGATGGGTGCCATGTGTGCCTATACGTTCAATGACGCGTTCATGAAGTCTCTGGCGGACGAAATTCCGCTCTTTCAGGCGATCCTGTTTCGAGGCATGGGCGCGGTTGTCTTTTTGATTATCCTTTGCCGCGTCCTGGGTCAGCTGCGGTTTGATCTGTCCGGTCGGGACTGGGGATTGGTCATTCTGCGGTCGATCGGAGAACTGGGGGGAACTTATCTATTTCTTACGGCGCTTTTCAACATGCCGATCGCCAATGTCAGCGCCATTCTTCAGGCGTTGCCTTTGTCTGTCAGTCTTGCAGCGGCCTTGTTCCTGCGCGAGCCGCTGGGGTGGCGGCGGTTGACCGCGATTGCAATTGGATTTGCTGGCGTGCTCCTGATTATCCAGCCGGGCGGGGCGGATTTTAGTGTGTACAGCCTTTATGCCTTGGGGGCGGTTGCTTGTGTGACCTTGCGCGATATTGCGGTCAGGCGAATGTCCCGTGATGTCCCGTCGGTCTTTGTGGCGCTGGTTGCTGCGATTGGGGTCACCGGTCTCGGTGCGGTGGGGTCCTTCTTTGTCGAGTGGCAGAGTTTCACCATGACGACCGCACTGCAACTCAGCGGGGCGACCCTGTTCTTGATCTTTGGCTATATCGCCTCGGTCAATGCGATGCGTTTTGGCGAAATCGCATTTGTGGCCCCGTTTCGCTACAGCAGCCTGCTCGTCGCGCTTATCCTTGGTGTTCTGATTTTTGACGAGTGGCCCAACGCATTGGCGCTGACCGGGGCAATCATCGTCGTCGCCACCGGCCTCTTCACGCTTTACCGCGAAACAAAGCTCAAGCGCACAGCGCGGGTCATTCCCGATCGCATCCGCTAGTCGGTCGTGCCGAAAAAGACGCCATCAATTTCGATGTCCAGACCGCCGCTGCCTGTTCCAATGCCAGTGCCCGTCGCGGACCCAAAGACAGCATCGCCACGCCCGCGGTCGTCATAGACATCGCCATCAAGGGTCAGGAGGACATTCGTGTCCTGAAAGAAACCGACTTCGTCTACGGCTGTCAGATCACCCGACGCAAACGCGTCAATACGTCCACCGCTTTCAAATCCGTCGATCTCAAGGGTGCCGTCAAGGCGTTGATCGGGGCGACCGTCTTGGTCGATCAGATTGATGTTGGTCACTGACCCGTCCACGTCACTACCCGCAAAGTCGACCTGCATGCGCATGTCACCCAGAATGCTCCCTTCGACGTCACCTGAAACATCGGCGCCCAGCTGTCCTCGATAGGTGACGTTGCCTGTTGGCAAATTTCCGGTCTCGGTAAAGGGCAGACCACTGATGTAGCGGGCCTCGGCATAAGCGCGTTCAACGTCGGCGGCGGATACCGTGGGTGGATTCGGGCTTGCGCAAGCGGCAACAAGGGAAAGGGTCGCTGAAGGGATGAAGAGACGGTACATATGATGGCTCCTGATAAAGAATTCGGGTTGCCATCAAATGCCTATGCCTGCGGCTGATAGGCAATAAACGCATGGTGATATGCGATAGCGGCCCACAGATTGGCAGGCCTGCGATGGCGGGGGCAGGGCGGCTGTTGACAGCCCCCATGCAACCCCCTATACGCGCGCTCATCCGGGCAGAGGGATACCTCGCCGTCCCGATATCAGACCTGTAGTGGCCAAGAACCGGACAATTTTGTCGTCCTGTTCCTCTGGAACTCACCG
>CAYLMZ010000207.1:0-1990 GCA_964385035.1 uncultured Loktanella sp. | reverse complement strand
GGGGCAACGGCGTCTTCAAGATCGAACAGGATGACATCCACAGGAAGGCCACGCGCCTTGTCCAATGCGCGATCCTTGGAGCCAGGAATATACAGGGCGGATCGGTAAGGGCGGTCGTGCATAGATTCTTCCTCGCAATAAAGTTGCGCGGAAAAGGCCAGAGTTTTGCGAATAATTCAACCCTGAAAATGCCGCGACGCAGCAAATTGCAGCGTTACGGTGCATTAACCATTTTCGCGGACCCTTCCCACCAGACTGGCGGCATCCGCGCGGAACCCTCCGCGCCTTGGCAAGAAAGGGAAGATATGAAACGGATGTTCTTTTTGATGTCGTTCGGTTTCTGCGCGATGATGCTGGCAGCGCAACAGGCCAGTGCCGCGCAATGTGCCGATCACGCCACCGTCGTGCAGCGCTTGGCAGAACGCTACGGCGAAACACGGCAATCCATCGGACTGGCCCACAACAACACAGTGGTCGAGGTTTTTGCATCACTTGATACCGGCACATGGACCATCACAATCACACGGGCCGGCGGGCCAACGTGTCTGGCCGCAGCCGGTCAGGCCTATCAGGCAACGAACGACCCGATGCCACCACTTGGGCCTGAAACCTAAAGGGCGACCCAGATCAGGCGAATACCGGTGGCTACCAGCAAAACATAGGTGATCGCAAAAAACAGGCGCTCCGGGACATACCGGTGCGCCTTCACACCGATCCACGCGCCCAACAGGGCGAATGGGGCCAGCACCAGACTGCCCACAATCGACTCCCATGTGAAAATGCCAAGAAAGGCGTAAGGCACCGCCTTCATCCAGTTGACAGCCCAGAAGGTAATCACAGTCGTGGCCTGATAGGCGGTCTTGCTTAGCCCTTGGGACAGCAAAAACACCGCAGCAGGGGGGCCACCCGCATGACTGACAAAGCTGGTAAAACCACTGATCGCGCCCGCAACCCAGGCCTTCGGATTTGAAAACGCCATCGGCGCGATATTGATCCAGCCTCTTTCACGCCCAAGTTGGAAGGCGACGAAAGCCAGACAGATCACCCCGATCAGGAAACGAAAGACGTCAGGCTCCACAATGGCATAAAGCCATGCGGCGATGATGCACCCCGGGATCGCACCCACCATCAGCCCCTTGGCCGAAGGCCAATGCCACTTGCCCCAATAGGGTTTCAGTGTGGCCGCATCGATCAACATAAACAGTGGCAAAACGATCCCAAGGGCCAGGCCGGGCGAGACGACCAAAGCCAGAATCGCACCCGCCGCAAAAGCCGCGCCAGAGCCAAAGCCACCCTTCGAGATACCGCCAAAAATGATTGCCGGGATGCCAAGGGCAAAAAACTCCCATCCAAAATCCATGCGGTTGCATCCCGGAAAAGCGCTTGATTTCGGGATTGTTAGCGCGATCGCAGTCGGAATACCACTGCATACGGCGGTCATGCCGCAGCGCGGCAGACTTGCGGAACGGATGGCAAACGCTTAGGGACACCGCCAAAGATCAAACCACCAAAGGACCTGTTTCATGGCCAGACCCAAGATCGCCCTTATCGGCGCCGGACAAATCGGCGGCACGCTTGCGCACCTTGCTGCACTCAAAGAACTTGGCGACATCATCATGTTTGATATCGCCGAAGAGGGCGACATCGCCCGTGGTAAAGCGCTCGATATCGCAGAAAGCGGCCCTGTTTCCGGCCTCGACGTGGCACTCAAAGGCACCAACGACTACGCCGAGATCGCAGGCGCAGACGTCTGCATTGTCACAGCCGGTGTGGCCCGCAAGCCCGGCATGAGCCGCGATGACCTTTTGGGGATCAACCTCAAAGTGATGAAGTCCGTCGGCGAAGGCATCGCAGCCAACGCACCGGATGCATTTGTCATCTGCATCACCAACCCGCTAGATGCGATGGTTTGGGCCCTGCGCGAATTCTCTGGCCTGCCCGCCGAGAAAGTCTGCGGCATGGCCGGTGTTCTGGACAGCGCGCGCTTCCG
>CAYLMZ010000206.1:0-2027 GCA_964385035.1 uncultured Loktanella sp. | reverse complement strand
GTCGTCTTTATGGTGTCCAAGCCCGAGGCAGTGGCCAAAGCCGCAGCACCTTTGGCCGCGATTGCCGAAGGCGTGTTCTTTACCCGCGATCTGATCAATGAGCCTGCCAATGTGCTGACGACTGATGATTTCGCCGCGCGCCTTGCGGCGATGCAAGAACTTGGGCTGGATGTGGAAATTCTCGAAGAGCCGCAACTGGAAGAGCTTGGCATGCGCACGCTTTTGAGTGTGGGGCAGGGTTCCGACAGCCCGTCCAAGGTTGTCGTGATGTCATGGAAGGGCGGGGGCGATGAAGCCCCCTTTGCCTTGGTCGGCAAGGGTGTTGTTTTCGATACCGGTGGTATCAGCCTGAAACCTGCGGGTGGTATGGAAGATATGACCATGGACATGGGCGGCGCCGGTGTTGTCGCGGGTGTCATGCGTACCCTGGCCTTGCGCAAGGCCAAGACGAATGTCGTGGGATTGGTGGGTCTGGTCGAAAACATGCCCTCTGGCAATGCGACCCGTCCCGGCGATGTCGTGAAGTCCATGAAAGGCGACACTGTTGAGATCATCAATACCGATGCCGAAGGACGGTTGGTGCTGGCAGATGTGCTGTGGTACGCCCAAGAGCGGTTCAAACCTGCGGGGATGATCAACCTCGCAACGTTGACGGGGGCTGTCATCATTGCCTTGGGGCATGAAAATGCTGGTGTGTTTTCAAACTCGGATGCGTTGAGTGAGAAGTTTTTGAAGGCGGCCGCAACCGAAGGCGAGGGGGCGTGGCGCTTGCCCTTGTCCCCGGCCTATGATGCGCAGCTTAAATCGCGGATTGCGGATATGAAGAATGTTGGTGGGCGGCCGGCTGGGTCGATCACAGCCGCACAGTTCCTCCAGCGCTTTGTGAAGGACGATGTGCCTTGGGCGCATCTGGACATTGCGGGAACCGCTTCGGTGAAGAAGGAAACCGCCCTTGCGCCTGCGGGTGCGACGGGGTGGGGTGTGATGGCGCTGAACCGGTTGATTGCAGACAATTATGAAGGGTAAGGGGGCTGTCTGCCCCCTCGGCGCGTGCCGCGCCTCACCCCCGAAGGTATTTTTGAACATAGGAGGGTGAGAGGCCCGATGGGTGCTGCCTATTTCTACCATCTGACCCAGAGCCCGTTGGAGGCGACCCTGCCGATGCTGATTGGCAAGGCGCGCGATGTTGGCTGGCGTGTTTTGGTGCGTGGGACGGATGAGGCCCTGTTGCGCCGACTGGATGACGTGCTGTGGCAAGGGCCGGAAGAGGGGTTTTTGCCGCATGGGCTGGCCGGTGGACCGCATGATGCCGATCAGCCTGTTTTGATGGGTGACGTTCCCGCCGACGGATTTGGCTGTGTGATGTGTGTCGCAGGGGCGCCCGTGTCAGCGCAGGAGGTGAATAGCGCCGAGCGTGTGTGCATTTTGTTTGACGGCCAAGACGGTGATGCGGTGGCCCATGCGCGCACCCAGTGGAAGGCTCTGACCGACGCAGGTTGTCAGGCCCAATATTGGGCCCAAGACGGTGGCCGCTGGATCAAGAAGGCCGAGAGCGGGTCAAAAAGCGAAGCTTGAATCGAAGTCTTCGGGCAGTTCCGTGGGCGTCGGTGTGCAGGCCGCCAGCAGGCCGATCAGGATCAGTATACGGGTCATCTTTGCAATATCAGTTGGTTGTCTGCGATTTCGATACGGTCCCAGAGCCGCAGGTAACTCATGCCCAAGAGCGAGCTGTCCATTGCTCCGCCATTGACGACCGCGCGCACGCCCCTGTCGGTGATCCCTTCGAGGCTGACCTGAGATAGGGTGACGGGGGCGGTGCGCACCTCTCCGTTCGCGGTCAGGGCGCGGCCGATATAGTCCAGATCGGCCGGATCAAACCCCAACCGGATGGCGTCACGTTGCGATAGCACCATCTGCGTGGCCCCTGTGTCGACCATGAAGCGCACGGGCGTATCGTTGATATCCAGTGTCAGGTGATAGTGCCCATCAGGGCTTCGTGGCACAGCGATTGTCCCGCCTTCCACAAG
>CAYLMZ010000205.1:0-2058 GCA_964385035.1 uncultured Loktanella sp. | reverse complement strand
TCATATGGGCAATCTAGCGGCCGAGCAGCCCACAAATCAAGAGACATGATAACTGGAACTTATCATGTGTAAATGACCATCATATGAAATCACTTGGGTGCTGTGCAGAAAGCATCCATAATGCACATTATGGCAAATCGACCAAAATTTTCTTTCACTGAGAGTGAAAGCCCGCACGGGCCCGTTTCCGCATATGATCGCGGGCCATACGATGCGGAGCCACTCCCGGAAGAGGATCTGTGGTTCCTCCCGCCAGAGGATCATGTCACGCAGAATGCCGCGCACGATTTGCCACTACCGCGCGCCGATGACCGTCCGCTGGTCGATGTTGCAGCCTGGGCCGATGCCGAAAGGGGATTGGCGGGGCCCTTGACCAATCTGGGCATCCTTCTGGGCCGTCTGGCGGAACGGCTGCAGGCAGGGCCGCAGGGCTGGCGGCACCGGCTAGCGCTGCGCGAGGCAGCGGACCTCAGCTGGCTCGCCGGTGACCGCGTCCCGATGGAGCGCTTGGCACTTTGGCTGACATTGCGTCTGGGGGGCGAGGGCGACGATGCACAGGCGTTAGCGCGTGCAGGTTGGGCTGCACGGCGATTGGTGCAGTCGCCTGACCCGCGCACCGATCTGGCGGGGTTTCTGGGGCGCACAGCGCCCGAGGCGCGTGACGCGCTGGATCACCAGATCGCGGATTGGGCCGAGGTGATGGGGCAAGGGGCATCGCTACATTCAATCACGCAAGCTGCGCTCTCTTATCACATCTGGCCGATTGTGGGTCTCTCCGCCGGTCATCCCAACCTGCCGATGATCGAAGCCGCCGTTGTCGCAGCGCGGCATGCCGGGACGGCGATCGGGGGGCTAGGGTTTTTACCGCTGTGCCTTGGTGGGGCAGGGGGGTTACGCGGACGTGGGTCGCCGGCCGAGCGGCTGGCTGCATGGGTGAACGGTGCAGATCAGGCCGCACGGGCGGCGCAACGTCAGCTGGATGGTCTGCGCGACTGGGAAGCCCGCGCGCAGGGTGCCATTGCCGAATTGTCTGGCCGGACGCCACCGGCCTTGGTGGATCTCTTTTCCGGCTGGCCCCTGATCAGCGCGCCTATGGCTGAAGTCGAAACGGGCGCAAGCCGTGCCGCCGTGCAGAGAAACCTGAACTGGATGACTGAAGCCGGGCTGATCCGCGAAGTGACAGGGCAGGGGCGGTATCGGATGTGGGCGGCGCGCGCATAACGCAATGTCGCTTCTGTTTACGTGGCAGACAGCTTGCTGTTCGCGACAACGAAAAGAGACGATATTCTTTTACGGCGGCACAGCTCAGCAATGCTGCCTGCGCCGCGCGGGTCGTCCCGCACCATCCGGATCTTCTTTTTGGGTGAGCAGTGTTTGCGCGTTGCTCCCGACTTGCGAAACAGCGATCTGAGTGTTGATCACTGATCACAGCACGGCGTCACCGCATGAGAAGGGTCCGCCGATCACTCATTGTGCGGCATGCTCGCGCCAAGCAGACCACTTGCATTCACCAAGGCAGCCCTTTTGCCGCAGAGACCAAAACATCCACAAACAAGCGCAACCGAGTGGACTGAAAACGATTGGGCTGAAACACGGCATAAATCTCGCGTTTGGGCGAGGTCGTATAATCAGGCAACACGACCTTTAACCTGCCCGCGTCCAGATTGATCTGGTGCTCGAACCACAAATTCTGGCCGACCCAACAGATAATTTGGATTTTACCCCACTGATTGATGGCCGCGTAGGTATCATGTGCAGGCGTGGCCACCCGTTGTCGTAGCGCGATAGTATCCTGCCCTCAGATCTTGAGGCGCAAGTCTGGTTGGCCCATCCGCCGCGGCGGGGAGGGCATAATCAAACTGCGTCGTTGTTTATGAAGACGATCAGGGCCTTGCTGTCGCAGGAAAACACGGAGGGTTTCTTCCGTGAACCTGTCTAGCTGTGGAACGCCACCGCGATCTCTGCGGCAAGTCGGCATTGTTTTGCACCAGCGCGATGTTCGCCTTGAGGCTTTCGCCTTCTGACAACTCAAAAATCCGCTGCAGCAGGAACGGCGTC
>CAYLMZ010000204.1:0-2174 GCA_964385035.1 uncultured Loktanella sp. | reverse complement strand
TGCCATTTTTCGGTCATCGCGGATCATGGCCCACTGCCTTAATTCGGCGTCTTTCGCCGACAGCACACCTGCCAGCACGTCGGAATGCCCGTTGATGCCTTTGGTTGCGGAATGCATGACAATGTCCGCCCCAAAGTCCAAGGCGCGAGTCAGGATCGGTGTTGCTGCGGTGGCATCGACCACGAGTAGGCCCGAGGTCGCTGCTTTGACCGCCCCGATATCAACGGATTTCAACCACGGGTTTGATGGTGTCTCGATGAACACCAAATCGGCAGGTGTTGATGCACAAGTGGTCTGTAAGTCCGTTGCGTCGACCTCGATCAAAGTGATCTCGCGTCGCGCGCAAAACTCCCTGATCCAAGCCGTCGTCCCCCAATAGATGCCACTTTGCAGGACGGCAGTGGCCCCGTTAGGGAGCGTCCTGAACACGGCTGCAATCGCCGCCATGCCTGATGGGAACAGTAGCGTTTCCGAGGCCCCTTCAAGTTGCCGCAGCACCTCTTCGGCTTGCCGCAGGTTGTCGGAGTTGTCCCGCGAATAGATGTTGTCGGGTCGGACCAGCGCGTAGTCCTCATCACGGATGAATGTTGTCGAGGGCTGGAGCGCAGGCACGACTCCGCCTGATTGGGCATCGAGGGCGCCCGCTGCGTGGGCGGCGATTGTCGCGGGTTTGTTCTTGTGATCCATGCCTGCCTAGATGCCGCGCGGGCGCGTCCGAGGCAAGTGTCAGGTCACGAAATCTGTGCGGGCGTAGCCCTGTAGATAGAGCAATGCGGTCAGGTCCCCGTGATTGATTCTGATATCGCATTGGGCCTGTACGGTCGGTTTGGCATGAAGTGCGACCCCGGTTCCTGCCCGGCCGAGCATGCCAAG
The DNA here is from genome assembly GCA_964385035.1 of uncultured Loktanella sp. GTDB lineage: Bacteria > Pseudomonadota > Alphaproteobacteria > Rhodobacterales > Rhodobacteraceae > Yoonia. Next base: position 1,301 of record CAYLMZ010000204.1, on the reverse strand, counting down.
GTCATTGGCTCCGTCACCCACGGCCAGCACATCTGCCTCAGAGATGCCGAGCCGTGCTGTGATTTGCTCAAGTGCTTCGACTTTAGCCGCTTTGCCAAGGATCGGCATGCTCACGTCGCCGGTCAGTTTGCCGTCTGCGGCGATCAGTGTGTTGGCGCGGTTTTCGTCAAAACCCAAAGCCGCTGCAACACGAGACGTGAAGGCCGTGAAGCCACCCGACACCAGCGCGGCATAAGCCCCGTCTGCCTTCATCGTGTTCACCAACTCATAGCCGCCGGGCATATAGGTAATCCTCTGATCAAGGACCTGTTCGATCATCGCCTCTGGCAGGTCTTTGAGCAGGCCAACGCGTTCTTTCAGCGCCGATTCAAAATCGAGCTCACCGTTCATCGCCCGTGCCGTAATGTCTGCGACGCGTGGCCCGACGCCAGCTTCGGCGGCCAGTTCGTCAATGCATTCCTGTCGGATCATGGTGCTATCCATGTCGGCAAGCAGCATCTTTTTGCGCCGTCCTTCGGCAGGTTGGACGATCAGATCAACACAGGCTTTTTGCAGGTCTTCCCACACTTGCCACTGATTATCCGGGCGCGACGGAACCGCGAATTCGGCGGCCTCGTCGACCGCAAGCCAGACAACATCCCCGCCGCCCCAAGCGTTGCGCAGGCTGTCGACCAAAGCCCCGTCAAGGGCGCGTTCGGTGGGTGTGGTGATCAGGGTGACGACGTGCATGGGCGGGCTCTTTCACAGGCGTTTGGCGTCTCATTACCCCGCGCGCCCCAGTTTGGCACCCCTTTTGTTTCAGCGTGTCAGCCTCGCGCCGCTGGTTTCCGATTGGCGTCGCGGGTGTCGTGAATTTTTCGGCAAGTGCCGGTTTTTGCCCATTTTTGCAGTTGCAGCAAAACCACCACCCCCTTAAGAGCGGCGGTGGGACACCCTTCCCCAACGAAGGGCGCATATCTGTAAGGATACCAAGAATGGTAAAGAATACTCCGGCGACGCGGCCGGCCAATCCGCGTTTCTCGTCTGGCCCCTGTGCCAAACCCCCCGTTTGGAAATTGGATGCGCTGAGTGACGCGCCCCTTGGTCGGTCGCACCGTGCCGCTGTCGGCAAAGCCAAGCTCGCCGAGGCAATTGAGCTCACCCGTGAGATCCTCGGCGTGCCTGCCGATTATCGCATCGGGATCGTGCCTGCTTCTGATACCGGCGCATTTGAGATGGCGATGTGGTCGCTCTTGGGTGAACGTCCCGCCGAGATGGTCGCTTGGGAAAGCTTTGGTGCAGGCTGGGTCACGGATGTGGTC
>CAYLMZ010000203.1:0-2192 GCA_964385035.1 uncultured Loktanella sp. | reverse complement strand
GAGCCGCCGCCCGAAATCAGGATCGCAACCCGTTTGGTCACAAAAGGGCACCCCGATAGCTCACGCCCTCTCCGGCGACAACATGGCCCAATTGGTAGACGGTTTCGCCAGCATCCGACAAAAGCGCCGTCAGCGCCTCTGCTGCGTCCGCGTCAACCACCAACACCATGCCCACGCCTGCGTTGAACGTCTTGAGCAACTCTGCCTCGGCCATCCCGCCCGTCTCGGCCAGCCAGCGGAAAACAGCAGGGAGGTCCCAAGCATTCAGATCGACCTCAGCGCCCAAGCCTTCAGGTAGGACACGTGGTAGGTTCTCCGTCAGACCACCACCGGTGATATGTGCCAAACCATGCACACCACCGGCTCGCACCGCTTCCAAAGCTTGTTTGACATAGAGGCGCGTGGGGGCAAGCAACGCCGCACCCAAATCGACATCCGCAAAAGGGGCTTTGTCATTCCATCCAAGACCTGACAGCTCAACAACACGGCGCACCAGAGAATACCCGTTCGAATGGACGCCGTCAGACGCCAGGCCGAGCAATACATCACCCTCTTTGACGCCCGCAGGCAAATCCGCGCCACGTTCCATTGCCCCGACAGCAAAGCCGGCCAGATCAAAGTCACCTGCATCATACATGCCTGGCATTTCAGCCGTTTCGCCACCAATCAGGGCGCAGCCGGATGCCTCACAGCCAGCGGCGATCCCTTCGATGATACGGGTCGCTGCATCAAGTTCCAGCTTACCTGTTGCAAAGTAGTCCAAAAAGAAAAGCGGCTCGGCTCCCTGACAAACGAGGTCATTCACGCACATCGCGACCAGATCGAGTCCGATCGTATCGACATTGCCCGTATCAATCGCGATCCGCAGTTTGGTGCCGACACCATCCGTCGCAGCCACCAGGATCGGGTCGGCGTAGCCGGCACCTTTCAAATCAAAGAGCGCGCCAAATCCACCAAGTCCCGCCATGACACCGGATCGCTTTGTGCGTTTGGCGGCCGGTTTGATCCGTTCCACAAGCGAGTTGCCCGCATCAATATCCACGCCCGCATCAGCGTAAGTGAGACCAGTTTTCGTCATAGGAGCATCTCCGTTCACTTCTTGGCGGTTCGTTAGCTGATGCACGACCCGATTGAAACTGTTTTTGAGGCAATTGGTCGCTGGATTATGGACGACCGCTATGATTACAGTTCCTACACCACAGCCAAATGCAACGAGTCCTCATGCCCGAGAGTCTTTCACAAGCCATCGAAGTCGTCTTTTTCACCAGCAATCTGATGATCTCGCCGCTCTACATGCTCAGCTTCGCGACTGTTGCGTTGTTGATCTACATCTGGCGCAAAGAGGAAGGTGGATTCTTCCGCTGGCTGTTTCCGGCGCGTATCTACCTGCACAAATCGACCAGAGCAGACCTTGGATTGTTTATGATTAATCAGGTTCTGGCGATTTTTGGATTGTTCGCACGCTTTGCGGCAGTCCCTGCAGTTGCGGCATACGTTGCTGGCGTTGTCCCCTACTCCCCAATGAGCGACCTGCAGCTCTCTGCTGTTGGACTTGCGCTGATGCTTTTTGTTGCAGGTGATTTTTCGCTGTATTGGGTCCACCGGATATTTCACACGATCAAGGCAATCTGGCCGCTCCATGCGGTGCACCACAGTGCAGAGGTCCTCAGTCCCATCACGACTTACCGCCAACACCCCCTGTCGGGCATGGCAACGACAAGCTTCAACACCATCGTCATTGGGAGCTTGTTCGGACTGCTCGTTGGGGCGTTTGACCCATCAGCGACGATGCTGGAAATCGCAGGCGCCAATGCTGTTGCAGTTATCGTCAACCTGACGATCACAAATTTTCAGCATTCTCATATCTGGATCAGCTTTGGTCCCACCATTGAGCGTTTCCTGATCTCACCCGCCCAACATCAGGTTCATCATTCGACTGACCCTGCCCACTTTAACAAGAACTTCGGGCAAGCGCTCGCGATCTGGGATTGGATGTTCGGGACACTTTATCTGACGAAACGCGACGAGCAGATCACCTTTGGCCTGAACGACAAAGCCGATGCACCACTTATGACGCACCGGCTTTGGCCAATCTTATGGGACCCTATCGCGCGGATGATTTTCCCCGCGAGGGGTCAATAGGACTACTCGTCGACCGGCTCTTCCGGCAACATCTCGTTGTCGTTCCGCGA
>CAYLMZ010000202.1:0-2214 GCA_964385035.1 uncultured Loktanella sp. | reverse complement strand
GGAAGTTGGCAGGCTCTGCCCCGTAGAGTTTGATGATGTCCATTGTGGCCATCGCAAGGCCTGCGCCATTGACCATGCACCCGATTTCACCATCGAGCGCGATGTAGTTGAGATCGAATTTGGAGGCCGCGAGTTCTTTGGGGTCTTCTTCCGTCTCGTCGCGCAGGGCGGCCACATCGGCGTGGCGGTAGACCGCGTTGCCGTCAAAAGCCACTTTGGCGTCGAGGACTTTCAGATCACCGCTGTCGGTCACGATCAGCGGATTGATCTCGAGCATCTCCATGTCTTTTTCGACGAAGGCTTTGTAGAGGTTGCCCATCAGAGCCACGCATTGCTTGACCTGATTGCCGGTGAGGCCCAGAGCGAAAGCGACGCGACGCCCGTGGAATGGCTGATAGCCGGTGGCCGGATCAACGGTGAAGTTGAGGATTTTTTCAGGGGTCGAGGCTGCGACCTCTTCGATGTCCATGCCGCCTTCGGTGGAGCAGACGAAACCGATGCGGCTAGTCTGACGATCAACCAGCAGGGCAAGATACATCTCTGTCTCGATGCCAGAGCCGTCTTCGATGTAGATGCGGTTGACTTGCTTGCCCGCAGGGCCGGTCTGGTGCGTGACCAGCGTGCGGCCCAGCATCTTCTTGGCTTCCTGTGCGGCTTCTTCAACGGACTTGGCAAGGCGCACACCGCCTGCCTCGCCTGCGTCGGCCTCTTTGAATTTTCCTTTACCACGGCCACCGGCGTGGATTTGCGCTTTGACAACCCAGAGCGGGCCGTCCAGCTCACCGGCTGCGGTTTTGGCGTCTTCGGCGCGTGTTACAGGGCGACCGTCTGAGACGGGTGCACCGTAGCTGCGCAAAAGGGCTTTGGCCTGGTATTCGTGAATATTCATGAGGCAGTTCCCAATTTGGCTACGTTTGTGCATCGTAAAACACAGAAAAACCGCTGGTTCTAAGCGAAAAATGCCAATTCGCCGAAAATTCGCACATTTGTGATCACAGAATTTTTTCGTGTGATCACAAAATTCACTTTCCTTGATCCAGATCAAATTTTAATCGGTTTGCAGAGATTCGCAGGACTGCTAATTGTCGGGATATGGACATAGATACCCCAACTTGGTCGATTGTCGCGACTGTCGAAGAGCCGCCCGCATTGGTTCAGGCCTTTGTCGCCTGGCACCTGCATCTGGGGGCAGAGGTGATCTATCTCTATCTTGATAACCCTGACGACCCGGTCGCTTGTCAGTTTAGGCATTTGCCGCAGGTCGATGTTGTCAGATGTGACAGCGACCACTGGGCGCGGGTCGGCAAGAGTCGCCCCCGTCGCCATGAGATCAGGCAGGTGCGCAATGCGCAGGATGCCTTTGCGCGCACCCCATCGGATTGGTTGGTCCACATTGATGCGGATGAGTTCTTGTGGCCGCACACATCTGTCGCGGACATCTTGCGCGGCATTGATCCGGCAGCTGACGGAATTGTTGTTCAGGTGGCAGAGCGCATCCACCGTCCGGGTGACTTGGGCGCACATATTTTTGAAGGGGCGTTTCGTCGCCCGTTTCGAAAACCTGCCAAAATGGGGCAGCGCATCTTCGGTCCCGACTTTGCAATGACGCAGCACGGTTTGACGGGTCATGCACAGGGCAAGGCGTTTTCACGGGTCGGCCGCCCGCTTGATCTGTCGATCCATCGACCCAAAGCCCGCGACAAGTCCGCTGATCTCAATCTGGCCCGTCCCGCCCCTGACACACTTGAGCTGCTGCATTTTGACGGGCTCACGCCGCTATCGTGGGTCTACAAACATGCACGGATGATCCGCGCGCTGGAAAAAACGGATGGGATGCCCCCGTCGCCACACAGGCGGGCACAGGCCGAGGCGCTGGTCGCGGATGTAGATGCGGGGGAGGCGCTTTATGCACGGCTGAAGGTTGCTAATGACGGGTTGCGCCAAACTCTGTCTGATTTTGGGCTGTTGGTCGCCCCTGATCTTGATGTGGCGGGAATCTTGCCCCTGTTTTTTCCCAAAACGGCCGTGGATCTTTCACCCGAGGCTTTTGATCTGTGGTTGCGCAGCCATAAGCCCCACATCACCGCCTATCTCAGCAAGTCCCACATGAAAAAAGGGCCGCCCGCAGGCAGCCCTTGATCATTCGTGGTCAGATGTCGCTTAGGCGAGGCTGTCGTCGATGCCTTTACAGGCTGCAACCAGACCTTTGACGGC
>CAYLMZ010000201.1:0-2275 GCA_964385035.1 uncultured Loktanella sp. | reverse complement strand
ATCAGACCGTGCGTGCACTCAGCGATGCCGGAATTGATGTGACCGTGATGACGGCCCCGATCATTCCGGCACTGAACGAGGAAGAGATTGAGCGCCTGCTGGAGGCCGCTGCCGATCATGGTGCCGTGCGGGCCGGATATGTCCTGTTGCGCCTGCCGCACGAGTTAAAGGATGTCGTGCAGGAATGGCTGGTTCAGCACTATCCTGACCGCGCGGCGCGGATCATCAATCTGCTGCGGGAAATGCGCGGCGGCAAAGACTATGATGCGCAATGGTATCAGCGTGGTAGCGGCGTTGGTGAGCGGGCGCGGTTTATCGCAGCGCGCTTTGCCAAGGCGGCGCGACGGTTCAAGCTGAATGAGGTTGAACGTGCACCGCTGCGCACGGATCTGTTCCGTCCACCTGTCTTGCATGGCGGGCAATACAGACTGGAACTCTAAACGGCTTCCGCTGTGGGCTTTGCAGCGGCCTTGAGCTTTGCCGCATTGGCCTGCTGCTTGTCGCGGGTTAGGGGGTAGCCGCGCAGGATCAGGGCGGCGAGTGCATAGGCCACGACGGGCACCCCGACAAACACCCACATCAGGCCGCGTACGACTTCCGGGCTGTTCTCACCGGATGGATCGAAGCCAACCCACAAGCCCAGCAGGAGGTAGGGAATACCAATCGCGAAACTGGCCCCGGTTTTATACGCGCCGGACATCAGCGAGTAATACAGCCCAGCTCTACTTTCGCTGCCACGGGCTTCTTCCTGCTCAATAATGTCCGCCATCATTGAGCGGGCGAGAATGAAAGGCGTGCCATAGGCCACCCCTGAAACCACCGCTGCGATCAGCAGTTTTGCGGCGCCGCCACCTGCTGCGCTGAGCGGCAGGTAGACCATATAGGTCACCATCGACCAGATGCAGGTTGCAATGAAGGTCGTATGCTTTTCCGTACGCTTTGACAGCCAGATCCAGAAGGGCATGGCGGCAAAGCCAGCGACAAAGAACACCATCAAAATAACTGGTGCCAATCCAGTCACGCCAAAGCCCCACTCGGCTGCAAACAGGAAGGTGCCGCCGGTTCCGGCAATTGCAATGCCGATCAGAATCTCAACCGACAGGACCCGCAACATAACCGGGTCGCTCAAGGCCTGGCGCAGCGCAGGCCAGCTGAATTTGACTTTCTCCGCGTCAGGTTTCGGGGCGGGATCAGGGACAAACAGAATGGCCAGCAGGACTGTTAGCGGTAGAACAATGAGCAGGATTATCCCCATCACCTGAACCTGTTCGCGGCGACCAAAGCCGAAATTAATCGCCAGCAGGGTTGGGATGATCAGTAGGGTTAGCAGTGTCCCTGTGCTGATCACCTCGCGCCATAGAAAAAGGCGCGAGCGCTCATCATAGGCATCGGTGATCATCGGTACCCAGGATTGGTGTGGGGTCTGCAGCATCGTAAAGCCCAGCCACATCACCGCCAGCGACACGATCAGATAGATCGGTGAAACTGTCTCCCCCGATGGCATGAACAGAAAGTATGAGCCGATCATCAACACTGGAACACTGATCGCGAGCCAATGTTTGATCCGTCCATATTTCGTCGGCTTGGTGTCGACGAGCCAGCCCATCACCGGGTCCGTGCCGAGATCCCAGAAGCGCAGGAACATGAAGATCAGGCCCGTGACCGTTGTGCCAAGGCCCAACTGATCCGCATACATCGGAACGACAAAGACCGCCATTGGTAGCCCTACGGCCGCCAAAGGCATCCCCACACTGGAAAACGCGAGCACGCGCGGAAACGAAAGGCGGTCAGATCTGGCCGTCATATGCAAACTGTGACGCCTGCGTCACGAAACGCAAGTGAAATCGAAAGTGCTTTGAAAATTCACAGGCTTGTCCACAGGGTGGAAATGCGCAAGTTTCGTTATCGAAACTAACTGGTTTGCTGTGCAGTAACGAATCGATAACCCGAATGGGGCGAGTCTGCCTGTTCTTGCAAAACATCTGATTCGAAAGCGGAAAAACGGCCATGGAGCTGCACAAGAACACAATTATTGAAGGCGAATGCGTCGATGTCCTCTCACGTCTGCCGGACAATTCGGTTGACCTGATCTTTGCTGACCCGCCTTATAATTTACAGCTCGGCGGTGGTCTGACCCGTCCGGACCAAAGCCATGTCGATGGCGTCACCGATGCTTGGGATCAGTTCGATAGTTTCGATGCCTATGATCTGTTCACCCACCAATGGCTGACCGAGTGTCGCCGCGTCCTCAAGGATGATGGCGCGATCTGGGTGA
>CAYLMZ010000200.1:0-2288 GCA_964385035.1 uncultured Loktanella sp. | reverse complement strand
CCCCTAACATTGTTGACACCCCTGAAAGGTTCTGACCCAATCAGGCTTATTGCAAAGGAAGATCGCGATGATCGCTTCTATTCTGCCAACCTATAACCGTGCGCCTCTGACATTCGTGTCAGGGACAGGCTCTTGGCTGATGGAAGCAGACGGACGACGTTTTCTTGATCTGGGGGCAGGGATCGCGGTGAACGCGCTGGGTCATGCACATCCAGCACTGGTCGAAGCACTTTCCGGCCAAGCGCAAGCACTTTGGCATGTCTCGAACCTCTATAATATTCCGGCCCAACAGCAGCTGGCCGATGCGCTGGTCGACAAGACTTTTGCCGATACGGTTTTCTTTACCAATTCAGGGACAGAGGCATGTGAGCTGGCGGTCAAGATGGCCCGCAAATACTGGTTTGACAAAGGCCAGCCGGACCGGACCGATATCATCACTTTCGGCGGATCGTTTCATGGCCGGTCGAGCGCCGGGATCGCAGCCGCAGGGTCGGAAAAAATGACTAAGGGGTTTGGCCCGCTTTTGCCGGGTTTCACCCATCTTGAGTTTGCCGATCACGACGCGTTGCGAGCGGCAGCGGGCGATCACGTTGCGGCCATCCTGGTCGAACCCGTCCAAGGAGAAGGCGGCATCAGGCCGTTGCCGGACCAATGCCTGAAGGGGTTGCGGGACCTTTGCGACGAACACGGCATCCTGTTGATTTTTGACGAGGTCCAATGCGGTATGGGGCGGACCGGAAAACTCTTTGCCCATGAATGGGCGGGGATCGCCCCTGACATCATGATGGTGGCCAAAGGCATTGGCGGGGGCTTTCCTTTAGGGGCCGTTCTGGCCACCGAAGACGCAGCCTCAGGCATGACGGCAGGGACACATGGATCGACCTACGGTGGGAACCCGCTGGCCTGCGCGGTCGGGGCCAAAGTGATGGAGATCGTGGCCGATGATGATTTCCTTGAAGACGTGAACCGCAAGGCGGGACTCTTGCGCCAAAAGCTCGAAGGGCTGGTGGCGGCCCATCCTGACATCTTTGAAGGGGTGCGCGGATCAGGCCTGATGTTGGGGTTGAAATGCAAGGCAACCAATGGCGATGTGGTCAGCGCAGGCTTCGGGCAAGGGGTGCTCACAGTGCCAGCAGCTGATAATGTGGTGCGGCTCTTGCCTGCGTTGACGATCACCGATGAAGACATTGGCGAGGCTGTCTCGCGGCTGGATGCGGCTGCGGCAACCATGAAAGGGAATGATGCGTAACTACGGATTTCGCAGACTGACACGGGACGATCTGCCCCTCATGCAGCGATGGCTTGCCACGCCGCATGTGCGGACATGGTGGCCCAATGCTGCGGATCAGGTCGCGCTGATGGAACTTGATATGGATAACCCCGCGATTGATATGCATCTGGTCGAACTGAATGATCACCCCTTTGCCTATCTGCATGACCACGACGTACATGCATTCGACATGCCCGAATTCGCAGACCTGCCACGCGGGTCGCGCGTTTTGGCGACCTTTGTCGGGGATGAAGCGTTTCAAGGGCAGGGGCATTCGGTGGGCTATATCGAGGCGCGCACCCATTCCCTGCGACGCGACTATCCGCTGATTGCAGCCGGACCCAACACGACCGACACCCATGCGATCAGCATCTATGCCCAGGCGCGGTATTTCAAGCGACGCCTTGCGTCGACACGCGATGGGCGCCTTGTGCAGGTCATGACCTACACCTAGTTTCTCCGGGTCTGTCTCAGACCCCCTCATTCAAGCGAAAAATGATGAACCACTTTCTTGATATCCATGTCACGCCAACAGACCAGTTGCACCAGATCATCGAAAATGCGCAGGCGATGAAAACAGCGCGCGCAGGCAAACCCAAAGGAACGCCCGACGCCGATCAACCTCTCGCAGGGCATATGGTGGCGTTGATCTTCGAAAAACCCTCGACCCGGACACGGGTGTCCTTTGATGTGGGCGTGCGCCAGATGGGCGGGCAAACGATGGTGCTTTCGGGCGCAGATATGCAACTGGGGCACGGCGAGACGATTGCCGATACAGCCCGCGTGCTGTCGCGTTACGTGGACCTGATCATGATCCGCACGTTCGAGGAACAAACCCTTCTGGATATGGCCGAACATGCGACGGTGCCTGTGATCAACGGGCTGACAAACCGGACGCACCCGTGCCAGATCATGGCCGACATCATGACGTTCGAAGAACACCGCGGCCCGATCAAGGGCAAGAAGGTCGTCTGGTCCGGCGACGGCAACAACGTTTTTGCCAGCTTTGCCCATGCGG
>CAYLMZ010000199.1:0-2299 GCA_964385035.1 uncultured Loktanella sp. | reverse complement strand
CGGGTCAGACCGGCCTTGGCTTCAAGCTGGGCGACAAGTTGGTCGACATAGTGAATATCCCACGGGCCTTCGACCTTCGGGATCATCAGAACATCAATTTGCTGCCCGGCTTTTGTCACCAGCTCGGTCATATCATCAAGGAACCAGGGCGAGTTGAGGCAATTGACGCGGCTCCACAGGCCGGTGCCCTTGGCCTGCCAATCCAGCATGCCTGCCATTTCAATAACGCCTGCGCGGGCTGCTTCCTTGGCATCGGCTGGGATTGCATCCTCAAGATTGCCCAGGACAACGTCACATGTGTCGGCCATGCCGGGGACTTTGGCGCGCACCTTATCCAGATGCGGCGGCACGAACTGGATCATCCGCTCAACTTTGACAGGAAGCTCGCGATACGGATCAGGGGCCCCGGCGGCCAGGGGCTTAAAAAATTGACGCGGCGCTTTCTGGCTCATCTGGTTTCCTCCACTTGTGCGGCGCAACATAGCGGGCGCGCGGACGCTGGCAATGGGGGGATCGTCGCAGGTCGGTTATTGCGCCATTGGGTGGCTGGTTTCCAAGAGTTCTGCCAGCTCATCTGTAAGGACATGTGTATAGATTTGCGTCGTCGAAATGTCGGCATGTCCCAGTAGAGTTTGGACGCTTCGCAGGTCTGCGCCACCTTGCAACAGGTGGGTGGCATAAGCATGGCGCAAGGCATGGGGATGAACGCGGGCCGGGTCGATATTTGCGTGTTCTGCGAGCTGGGTCAGCAATTGCCCAAGGCGACGGCGGGTCAGATGGCCGGACTTGCCGCGCGACGGGAAAACGAAAGCGGCGCTGCCTGTGCCATATTTTTCGTCATCGCGTTCGGATAACCATTCTGACAAGGCCAACAGGGCTGGTGCGCCGAGAGGACAGAGTCGCTCTTTTCCACCTTTGCCGCGGATGATGATCTCGGCGGTTTCCCAGCGCCCGTTTCGGCGCCGCGGCAGGCTCCCAAGGGTCAGGCTGACAAGCTCGCTAACGCGCAGACCCGCGCCATACAATAGTTCAAGCAGGCAGATAAGGCGCGTATCGTCCCCGCAGGCCTTAAGGAGCGCGGTAACTTCTTCGCGGCTGAGAACGTCGGGAATATCCCGCGCAGCCTTGGGGCCTTCGAGACGCGAGGTCGGGTTATCTTTGCGATCGCCTTCTTCAAACAGAAAGCGGAAGAACCGTTTGAGAGAAGAAAGCTTTCGGGCTTGCGTTGAGGCAGCGAGGCCATCCCGCGAAAGGCTTTGCAACCAGTCTGAGAGGTCTGCCCCATCCGAGGTGCAAAGATGACCGCCCAAATAGCCGCTGGCGTCAAGAAGATCCCGGCCATAGGCATCAAGCGTATGGGGTGATGCCCCACGCTCAGCGGACATCATTTCCAGAAACGCTTCGATGCGGACCATGTCAGACATAGCAGGTAATGTAGGCTGTTTGCCTTACTGAAAGCACAACAGGCGCCCCATGGGAGCGCCTGTTACCAGTTTGATATGGTAATGGTGGGGTGCTACTCGACCTTATCACCTTTCAGCATCACCGACTCCCCATTCTCGGTGTCAGGATCGCCATTCTTCTTATGCATGGCAATGATCACGCCTGACAGTGCGATCAGGGCAATCAGGTTCGGCACAGCCATCGAAGCATTGGCCAGCCCGCCAAGCAGCCAGATGAAGTCCACTTGGGTGAGCGAGCCGATGAAGATCACGACAACCCAGATATAGCGGATTGGGTGCGTGGCCCACTCGCCAATTAGATAGGTCACGGCCTGTTCAGCATAGTAAGACCAGCCGATAATTGTCGTGAAGGCAAAGAGAGCAATGGCGATGGTCACGACCCATCCCCCGAAGGGTAGGGCGGCCGCATAGGCACCATTGGTAACGGCAGTTGCCTGCAACACGCCATCCGTCTGGTAAGCGTACTTCACAGCCTCACCCGAACTGTTCACGAAATCCCCGGACACACAAAGAATGACCAGAGCGGTCATCGTACAAATGATGATCGTGTCGAGGAAGACGCCGACCATGGCGATTTCGCCCTGCTTGACGGGGTTCTTGGTTTGCGCCGCCGCGTGAGCGATCGGGGCAGACCCTTGCCCCGCCTCATTTGAGAACAGTCCGCGGTCGACACCGGCCCTGATGGCAATCGCGATAACAGCGCCGGTGAAGCCACCAGCGGCCTGATCCCAGCCAAACGCGCCTGAGAAAATCTTGCCGAAGGCTTGTGGGATTTCAGTGAAGTTCATGGCCAGAACCACAACCGCAACACCGACATAGGCCAGCGCCATCAGCGG
>CAYLMZ010000198.1:0-2309 GCA_964385035.1 uncultured Loktanella sp. | reverse complement strand
GGGGACGCCGTAATGCTCAAGCTCATAGACCGCCTTGGGGGCCTCACGAGCGAGGTATTCCATCGCGTCTGTGTCGCCTAGCCAGTCAGAGCCTTTGACGGTGTCATACATGTGCCACTGCCAGCTGTCGGGGCCCATGTTGCCTAGGGACGCAGCGATACCGCCTTGAGCGGCAACAGTGTGCGAGCGTGTGGGGAAAACCTTGGTGATACAGGCCGTGCGCAGGCCCTGTTCTGCCAGACCCAATGTGGCGCGCAGACCAGCGCCGCCAGCACCGACCACAATCGCGTCATAGGTGTGGGTTTCGTATTCGTAAGCAGCCATATTCAGAGCTCCGGGGACTTAAAGGGCGATGCGGACGATTGCGAATACCGCAAAAGCCGCCGCAGCGTAGGACAGACAGATCATGCTGATGATCGCGATCTTGCGGGCCAGACCGTGGACGTAATCCTCGATCAGGGTCTGGACGCCACCACGAAAATGGAAAAAGCCCACAAGCATCGTCAGGATCGCCACAACAGCGGGGAACGGACGCTGATAATAGGCAATCACTTCGTCGTAGGACGACCCAAGGATTGACCCGAACGTGAAGATGAACAGCGGGACAAGGAACAACAGCGCCACGGATGACACCATCATTTGCCAGTGATGCTCGGTTCCGGTCTTTGCGGACCCCATGCCGGCGGCGCGTTTACGGTCGGTGAGATATGCCATTGTCGTTCTCCTCAGACCACAATCACTGTGAAGATGGTCAGCAGCACAGCCAGCACCATCATCATCTGGGCGGCAAGCTCAGACTTGTCGACATCCAGCATCCGGCCGCTATCCCACACCAGGTGACGCAGACCTCCAAGCAGGTGATACCACAGCCCCAATACCGACAGGGTCAGAACCAGATCACCAAACCAGCTGGTCAGAAAGCCATTGGCCGTTGCAAACGCTTCAGGCCCGCTGGCCGCAGCGACGAACCACCAGACGATCATCAAAGCGGCAACAATCAAGGCATTGCCAGTGATCCGAACAAGGATAGAGGACATCGACGTCCATTGCGGACGATAGATCGTCAAGTGCGGGGACAAGGGGCGGTTGCCCCGGTTCACGTCGGCCATAAGCGTTCCCTTTATTGGCTGTGGCCGTCTGGCGAGACGGCTTTGCTTCGCTTGTTTTGCACCAATTAGCAGGCAGAGTCACGTGATCCAGATCAATGAAAGCGTGAAAAAAGGTCGCAAAGGGTCAAGTTTTTTGGATTTGTGATCACGTATTTTTCAGGTGTGATCACAAAGCTCAGACCGACGCAGAGCCCTGCCACTGCATTCGTTAAGCCCCTGTAAAGATTACGCCCAGGCCCTGTCAGATCGCTCCCAAAGGTGTTTGCGTTAACAGTGCAGCCGCCAAGTCGGGGCACCTAACCCGGCATCAAAGCCCAGTAATCGAGATCAAGCAGAACTTCGGGCAGATACTTGCCATCCTCACCGCGCAATATGCCAGCCTGCCCCTTGGTGGCAACCAGACGCAAGCGGATCGCTCCCACGCCGGGGGCATCCGTTTCGGCGACATCCAAGACCTCGGACCATGCACGGACCGTATCGCCCGCAAAGCACGGGTTGGCATGGGCACCCCCATTGAGGGCCACAATCATCTGTGCATTCGCCAGACCGTTGAACGACAACGCGCGCGCAAGGCTGATAACATGCCCGCCATAGATCAACCGCTGGCCATCGGCGCGGTTGGTGGCATCAAAATGGACCTTGGCGGTGTTCTGCCAAAGGCGCGTGGCCAGCATATGCTCGGCCTCTTCGATGGTGACACCGTCCACGTGGTCGATGACCTCACCCACCTGATAATCACCCAAGCGATGTGGCTCGCCCGCCAGCGTGGTATCGTAGTCAGCAAAGCTCAGCCCCTCTGGCACAACCAGATCACTGGCCGCGACAACCTTTGAAAGCTCAGGGATCACAGGCGCAGGTGCATCGCTTTCACCGCGTTTGCGCACCATGACCCAACGGACGTAAGACAACACAGCCTCACCATCTTGGTTACGCCCTGTCGTGCGCACCCAGACCACACCAGACTTGCCGTTGGAGTTCTGTTTGACCCCGATCACCTCGGACTCAGACGTCAGCGTATCACCCGGATAAACCGGCTTCAGCCACCGCCCTTCGGCATATCCAAGATTGGCAACAGCATTCAAAGACACATCCGGCACGGTTTTTCCAAACACCGTGTGGAACGTGATCAGATCATCGACCGGGGACGCCGGTAGACCGCAGGCCCGCGCAAATTCATCCGAGGAATAAAGCGCCCCACGT
>CAYLMZ010000197.1:0-2359 GCA_964385035.1 uncultured Loktanella sp. | reverse complement strand
TCGAGGTATCAAGGCCACCGGAATAGGCCAGAACAACTTTCTTCGGAGCGGTCATAAGCATGCGCCTTTTGCGTTTGTCTGAATTTCTTGGCGCGATAACTGTTTTCCGCCGCAGGGGCAAGAAGCGCGCAGTTGACGGGGCGCAACCAAAGTGCAAGCTGGCATGAATAAAGCGACAGGAGTTTCCATGGCCTTTTCAATCGTGCGGCATGCCTTTGCGATGGTATTTGGAAACTTGGGACAGGCATTGCGTCTTTCGATCGGTCCATTTTTGATCGCGGCACTCATCGTTTACGCACTCGCTACGTCCATGAACGTGGGCATGGTGTCACTCGCCTTCATGGCGATGAATCCTGTTGCGGCGGACCCGATGATCCTGCTTTTTGTTTTGCTGGCTGTGATCATCGCGGCCCTTGTGTCGGCATGGGTTGCGGTCGCGTGGCATCGGTTCATTTTGCTGGAAGAATACGTGGACCTTCTGCCGCAACTGAAAGATCGCCCGATTGGCGGCTATATCCTGACATCACTGGCGGTCAGCTTTTGGGTTTTCCTTGCCTCTTTTGTGGCAGGGATTGTCTTGGGTTTTGTTCTGGCGGTGACAGCAACAGCCGAGTCTTTCTTCTTTGGGTTCATAGGTGGTGCGCTGATCGGCGCTTTGTCGTCCTATGTCTGGTTCCGGCTTGCCCTGACGCTGCCGGCAATCGCTATCGGCAAGCCCATGAGAATTGCAGATGCCCGCGAGACAACACATCCGATGTCTTCGACGATCTGGCAGGTCGTTGTCATTCTTGTTGTAATCAACATGATCCTACGCACAGGCGCAGGTCTGGTCGCGCCGGGGTCTGTCATGGTGCAACTTGTCTTGGGTGGAGCCGTAACGTGGGTGACATTTATGGTCGGCCTGAGCTTATTAACGACGTTCTATGGCCATCTGGTTGAGAAACGGGACTTGGTAGATTAAGGGTCCTGAGTCGTGATGAAACGGCCAATCATGATGTTCCCGCCTGACGAACCGAGACCATCGATGATCACAGTACCAGCGGCCACTTCAGCATTATCGCCATAAAATGCACCATTGATGTTTGTTCTGGAGCCACCGGCCCCCGAATTTCCGAAGCTGCTGCCCGTGATTGGGACCGTTTCGGTAAAATCTACGATCCCGACGCCACTGGCACCATTAAAATCAATATTGCCGCTGACAGTCGCTTCTGGCGTCACAAAGTCTGCGACAACCTGCGCCGTTCCATCTCGATATGTCCCGTTGACATTCCCGCGCAAAACACCTGTGTAGGTGACATCCCCGCCCGTTGCAGGCATCGCTGTCGGGTCTGTCTGATCCAGCCCGACAAAATCGCTGACCCCCGGACAGACATCATAGCGCAAACCGCCAAATGCGACTTCGCCCGGCCCACCGATGCAGCCACTACTGCCGCCACAGGCGGCCAGACTTGCGAGTGTTGCACCCAAAACTGCAAACCGTGTCACCATGATTTCAATCCTTTACCTAAATAGCTGACCAACAAATGCCGCGTCACCGTCGTTGTAGAGTTCAGAGATTGCAACCTCTGGCGACATCCAGATCGGGATGTGACCTTCTTCGGTTGCCGGACCATGTGGCCGGACGGGGCGGGCCATGTAGATATGACAGATTTTCTCGGCCCACATGTCATATTCCGGCATGAAGGCGAAGCGCCGGAACGTCCCGAGTTTTCGCGGGTTGGCGATCTTCCAACCTGTTTCTTCGAACACCTCGCGGTGTAAGGCGGTTAACGGGTGCTCACCCGGATCAATGCCGCCACCGGGCAGCTGGATTTCGAAATGCGGATCGCCCTGATAGGTCAGCAATAGCTTCCCGTTCAGGGGCAAAATCGCGTAAACGCCGGGGCGTTTTTGATAGCGCTGCCCGCTGACTGGCGTGTTGCCATACCGTCTGATCATAGCTTGCCCCCTTGGACGCGCGGTTGCCCCGCCTATATAGGCGCGGTATGCCAACTCCTGACATGTAAGGAAAGACCATGACCACAGGCAACCAAATCGCCTGGGACGATACCGTCCTGCCGTTCCAACTTGACGCCTCCGACATTCGCGGACGGGTGGCGCGTCTTGATGGCGTGCTGGAACAGGTCCTGAAACAGCACAACTATCCGCCTTTGATCGAAGGGTTGGTAGCCGAGATGGCATTGCTGACGGCATTGATCGGTCAATCGATCAAGCTGCGCTGGAAGCTGTCGCTTCAGGTGCGCGGCTCTGGTCCTGCACGGCTGATTGCCACAGATTACTATGGCCCAACCGAAGACGGTCAGCCGGCCCGTATTCGTGCCTATGCTTCTTATGATGCAGAGCGTCTGGACGAGGCCGC
>CAYLMZ010000196.1:0-2433 GCA_964385035.1 uncultured Loktanella sp. | reverse complement strand
TGCGATGAAGACCAGCGTCCAGCCAGCGGACCAACGTGCGTCAGACACCTTAGGAACGGTGAAGAAGCGCATGATGACGTGTGGCAGACCCGCTGTACCGATCATCAGAGACAGGGTGAAAAGCACCATGTTGATGGTTGATCCATGTGCGGCTGTGTATTCCGCAAAGCCAAGGTCGCGCACGATCTGGTCCAGTTTTGCCAGAAGAGGCTCACCAGATGCTGTATGCTCACCAAAGAGGCCGAGGGCCGGAATTGGTGTGCCTGTCAGCTGCAACGAGATGAAGATCGCTGGGATCGTGTAGGCTGTGATCAGAACGCAGTATTGTGCAACCTGAGTATATGTCACACCCTTCATGCCGCCGAAAACGGCGTAGGCGAACACAACACAGGACCCCAAAAGCAGACCGGTTGTTGTATCGATCTCAAGGAAGCGACCGAAGGCAATACCAACACCCTGCATCTGACCGATAACATAGGTGATGGACGCAACCAGAAGACAGATCACGGCAACCATACGAGCAGTCGGGCTGTAGAAACGATCACCGATGAACTCAGACACGGTGAACTTGCCGAACTTACGCAGGTAAGGGGCAAGCAGCAGCGCCAGAAGCACATAGCCACCGGTCCAACCCATCAGGAACGAAGAGTTATCGTAGCCGGTAAAGGCAATCAGGCCCGCCATCGAGATAAACGAGGCCGCCGACATCCAGTCAGCCGCAGTCGCCATACCGTTGGTCACGGGGTGAACACCGCGGCCTGCTGCGTAGAATTCCGATGTGGAACCCGCACGCGCCCAGATCGCGATACCGATGTAGAGGGCGAATGAGCCGCCTACGAAAAGAAGGTTGATTGTAAACTGGTCCATGGCTCTATTCCTCGTCCACGCCGTGCTCTTGATCGAGCTTGTTCATCCGCCAGGCGTAGAAAAAGATCAGCGCCAAGAAGACGAGGATCGAACCTTGCTGGGCAAACCAGAAGCCAAGGTCAGTGCCGCCAACGGCGATCCCGGCCAAAACTGGACGCAGGATGATCCCGAATCCAAACGAGACCAGCGCCCAAATCGCGAGGCTGATCAAAATGAGACGCACATTGGCTTGCCAATAAGCATTGTTGTCGTTTTTGACATTCATGAGGTTGTTTCCTCCCTTTCGTATGGCTACGAACTCACCCGGTGGTCGGGTGAGTTATTCTTTTGAATCAGTTCATTACCGTTTTGGTGATGGACTGAAGCTCGGTCGCGATCTCCTCTATCGCACCCATGGCATCGACGCGCGCAAGCGCGCCTTTAACGTCGTAATATGCAATGAGGGGAGCGGTCTGTTCATGATATGAATCAAGTCGCGATGCGACAGTTTGTGCATTGTCGTCGGCCCGCCGCTTCATTTCGGTTGATCCGCATTTGTCACATTTTCCCGCTTCGGCAGTCGGCTTGAAGGTATCGTGATACCCTTCGCCGCATCCTCCGCAGGTAAACCGGCCTGAAATCCTTGTGACCATTGCGGCGTCTTCAACCTCAAGGCTGATGGCTGCGTTGATGCGCTGACCGGTTGAGGCAAGCAATGTGTCCAGAGCTTCGGCTTGCACTGTCGTGCGTGGGAAACCGTCAAGGATCACGCCTTGGGCGCAATCGGACTCGGCCAGACGGTCGCGCAGGATCGCAATGACGATATCATCGCTGACCAGACCGCCGGCTTCCATAACGGCTTTGGCTTGTTTGCCAGCATCTGTGCCAGCTGCGACGGCAGCGCGGAGGAGATCGCCTGTCGACAGCTGGACCAGCCCGAATTGCTCTTCGAGCATCCGAGCCTGCGTGCCTTTGCCGGCCCCGGGAGGGCCCAGCAAAATCAGCACGGGGGAGGTGGTAGGTGTGGTTGATCCGTCCATGATCCTAGTCCTTCCGGTTCATACGGTTGGCGATCAGGTCATCAACGACCGAAGGATCAGCAAGGGTGGACGTATCACCTAGTGCACCAAAGTCGTCTTCTGCAATCTTGCGCAGAATGCGACGCATGATCTTGCCTGATCGGGTCTTTGGCAGGCCGGGGGCCCATTGGATCAGGTCAGGCTTGGCGATCGGACCGATTTCGGTGCGGACCCAAACCTCAAGCTCTTTGCGCAGCGCGTCAGAAGGCTCTTCGCCGTTCATCAAAGTGACATAGGCGTAGATGCCTTGGCCTTTCACGTCATGCGGATAGCCCACAACAGCAGACTCGGCCACTTTCGCATGCGCGACGAGGGCGCTTTCGACTTCTGCGGTGCCCATTCGGTGACCAGAGACGTTGATCACGTCGTCAACGCGGCCTGTGATCCAGAAATCACCATCTTCATCGACGCGGCAACCATCACCAGAGAAATAGTAGCCTTTGTAGTCGCTGAAATAGGTCTTCTCAAAACGCCCATGATCGCCCCAGACGGTGCGCATCTGGCCCGG
>CAYLMZ010000195.1:0-2447 GCA_964385035.1 uncultured Loktanella sp. | reverse complement strand
AACGCCAGCACCGCCAATGTCGCCGAAGCCATCCGCGACATCACAGGGGGCGGGGCGCAGGTCTCGATCGAGGCGCTGGGTATCGCGCAGACCACCAATGCTTCGCTGGAGTGTCTTGCCACCCTTGGGCGGCATGTCCATGTGGGGATGCCTTCTGGCGATGGCATGATGACCCTGAACCTGCGCGCGATCTATGCCAAGCAGTTGGCGTTCTATGGCACACGCGGCATGCCGTCCTGGAAATATCCGTCGCTCTTGGGCTTCATCGAGCGGGGCGATGTGGACCTCAGCCCGATGCTGGATCGTGTCGTGCCCTTGTCAGGCGCTAGCGCAGAGCTCCGTGCCATGAAAGGGCCGACGGCCCCCGGGACGGCGGTAATCACGGATTTTACGCATTAATCTGAAAGAAAGTCTGACGAAAAATGAAAGGCAATTTCGATTTCATAAAGTCAGGCTATCAGTTACGGTATCGCACCCGCATCATGCATGAGCATATCTTTCATGGCGACAAACACGCTTAAAGTCACTCTCGACCGCTCAAACGGCGCGCAGCGCGAATTTGATGTTCCGGCCTATGGCAATCAGACCGTGCTGGATGTGGTGTCGTGGATCCAGGCGAACGCGGACCCGACCCTGAGCTACCGCTTTGCATGCCGGGTGGGGATGTGCGGGTCCTGCGCGATGATGGTGAACGGGGTGCCCCGTTGGACCTGCCGCACCCATATCGACAAGGTCCGCGATGGCGACAAGGTCACGATTGGCCCGTTGCGCAATCTGCCTGTGATCAAAGACCTCGCTGTTGATATGGACCCTTTCTTTGACAAATGGGTCGCGGCCGAGGGCGTGCATCACGGCGTACTGACCCGAGACGATCCGATCCCACCTGTTGATGCGACAAGCCCCGCACGGGTTGAGGCGAATGCCGGAATTGAATGCATCAACTGCTCTGTCTGCTATGCCGCCTGTGACACGGTCACGGCGAACGAAGACTACCTTGGCCCTGCCGCACTGCAACGCGCATGGACCTTGCTGAACGATGCCAAGGACGAAGGACGCGCGACGATCCTTGATGCCGTCTCTGGCAAAGGCGGGTGCCATAACTGTCATTCCATGGGGTCTTGTACGGCCTACTGCCCCAATGAGCTTGATCCGATGTCCGCGATTGCAGGGCTGAAGCGCGAAACGGCCAAATCATTCTTCAAGCGAGGGCGCTGATGCTGGATTTGCGTCTTTATATGTTGCAACGCATGACAGCCCTGATGATGGCCCCTTTCGTGTTGGGCCATCTGGCCGTGATGATCTATGCGATCCAGGGTGGGCTGTCGGCGGCTGAGATTTTGGGGCGCACCCAAGGATCGCTTCTTTGGTTTTTGTTTTACGGCACCTTTGTTGTGACCGTGGCCATCCATGGCGCAATTGGCCTGCGGGTGATTGCCTTTGAATGGGGTGGGCTACGCGGACGGCTGCTTGAGCTCTTCATGTGGGGGACAGGTGCTGCGCTTTTCGCGCTCGGCGCCCGCGCGGTCTGGGCTGTGACCTTCGCCGGAGGGCCTGTGTGATGCAGGCGGCAAAAGGGATCACATCGCGCGCGCATCCGCAGTGGCTTGCGTATATCCTGCACCGGTTGTCGGGATTGGCGCTGGCGCTGTTCCTGCCGCTGCATTTCTGGGTGCTGGCGATGGCGACGACGGACCCCGCGCGGTTGGACGGGTTTCTGGCGATGACAGAGGCGGGCGTCGTGAAACTTGCAGAGTTCGGGCTGGTATTCTTGCTCGCGGTGCACATGTTCGGCGGGTTGCGCCTGATGGCGATGGAGTGGCTGCCATGGTCGGCCAGCCAAAAGACATGGGCCGCTGCCGCCGCTGCGATGTCGTTCCTGATTGCCACCCTCTTTCTGATAAAGGCGATCTGACATGCGGGTTTGGGACATTGAACGCCACGACACCGATATTCTGATCCTTGGCACAGGGGGCGCGGGGCTCTTTGCGGCACTCCACGCCCAGCAGACCGCCCCTGAAGGCACCAAGATCACAATCGCGGTGAAAGGCCTGATCGGCAAATGCGGTTGCACGCGGATGGTCCAGGGGGGCTACAACGTGGCCCTTGGTGGCGGTGATACCGTCGAGCGGCACTTCATGGATACGATCAACGGCGGCAAATGGCTGCCCAATCAGGATATGGCGTGGCGCCTGTGCGAACAGGCCGTGGTCCGCATCCGTGAGTTGGAAAACGAGGTCGGCTGCTTCTTTGATCGCAACGCTGATGGGTCCTTGCATCAAAAAGCCTTTGCCGGCCAGACCGCTGACCGCACGGTCCATAAGGGCGACCTGACGGGCATCGAAATCATCAATCGCTTGATGGAAAAGGTCCTCGCCTCTGGGGTCGAGAAGTTGCAGGAACATCGCGCCGTTGGGTTGATCCCGACCAAGGACGGGTCCGCCTTGGCC
>CAYLMZ010000194.1:0-2553 GCA_964385035.1 uncultured Loktanella sp. | reverse complement strand
CTCATCACGATGTTCACCACTGCGGATCGTGGCCAACCCGCGCAACAGACCCAAGGGCGGCGCATGCTTGAGCGAATTGGACACCATATGCGCCACAAAGATAGAGTTCTTTGATGCTTGCCGGAGTGTGTCGCTCTGAAGGTCTTCAAACAAGGTTTCGTCCCCGCCGATGGGGCGCAGGTCGAACATGACCGAGGCCAGCATTTGGGCTTCGGGGTCAGGTTTGCGGATCCAGCGGTCAAAGTAACCCTTCCAGACGCTCAGCGGCTGGCACCATCGCGGGTTCGTCGCCATCATGTCGCCGGGGCAATAGAAATACCCGCAGACATCCAGACCGTCGCTCACAAATTTGGCGAGCTTTGCGAAATAGGCGAGGTCGGCATCCTTGGCCTCATCCGACAGGATCAGGCAGTTGTCCTGGTCCGAAACGCCCGTTTGCTCCTGTCGCCCTTGTGATCCGCAAGCAAGCCAGAGGTAGGGGACAGGCGCCGGGCCGAGTTTGTCATGTGCTAGCGACAGCAGTCGCCGCGTTGCCGTATCGGCCAGGTCGGTGATGAGCCGCGTGATGACCTCATGCCGGTTCCCTTGTTCGACCAATTGGACCAGCAGGTCAGGGATCTCATGGGTGACCTTCGCCATCTCTTCTGCGGTATCAGCCCGCGCGATGCGGCCCACCAGATCGGCAGAGGACATGGCTTGCGCGCGCGTGAGATCCGTCTGGGTGACAATGCCGATCAGGACCTCGCCCTCGACAATCGGAATATGGCCTATCCCGCGCTCCATCATCAGGTGCAGCACATCTGTGCCAAGCGCATTAGGCGCCAACGTTAGAAGGCCGGTTGTCATGATCCTCGAAACCGGCTGGGCAGGATCGAGGCCTTGGGCGACCACCCGACCGTTGATATCACGGACGGTCACGATGCCTTTGAAGCTGTCATTGTCGACTACGCAGATCGAAGAGATGCGCTTGGCATGCATCATCTCGGCCGCGTCGCGGATGGCCGTGTCCGAGCGACAAGTCACCGGATTACGTGACATCAGCTGACCTACATTGAGTGTCGTCAGATCGCGCCTTTGCTTTGGCTGGGGGCGGCTGCGGTCAAAGAACTGCTGAAACTTTAGATCGGATTTGAGTAGTTGATAGAACGCGGCAGACGGCAGAACGATTAGTGTCGCATCTGAGGTGACCGTGGCTGTCCGACTTGCCAACTCGTGGCGTAATAGGGCGCGTTCACCAAATGAGTTGCGGGGACCGAGCGTGGAGAGAAGTGCACCTTCGGGGTCGGTGATCTCAATCTCTCCGCTGACAATCAGATAAAGGGCCGTGACGGTTTCGCCGTCTGCAAAAATCGTGGCACCTGCCGGGTGATCCTCGGTGGTGCAGGTCTTTGCCAGGCTCTCGAGGTTGGCATCCTGCATATTGCTGTAGGGATGCACCGAGGCAAGAAACTGAGCTTGGGCGTGGGGGAGTGTCATGGGTACGCCTTTGGTTGGATAGTCCTGCCCGAGCATGACCCGGACAGGACGAAAGGCATATGCGACGCGCCGCCCTCGTGGGGACGGCGCATCGTCAGGTCTTAGTGGTCAGAAGCTGCACCAGCACCACGTGGGATACGGACGCTTTCGACCAGATCCTTGATGTGCTGCGGTGTTTCCTTGGTCATGCCAGCGACGAAGTACGCAACTGCAAAGTTGATCGCCGCACCAATCGCACCAAACGAGGTGGATTTAACAGGGCCAAGAAGCGGATCAGCATCAGTGAACATGTTTGTGTCCGGGATGAAGAACCAGCCTTTGTGCAGGAAGATGTAGAGCAGTGTCACGATCAGACCTGCCAGCATACCGGCAACGGCACCTGTGTTGTTGATGCGTGTCGAGAAGATACCCATCATCAGTGCAGGGAAGATCGAAGCTGCTGCCAGACCAAAGGCCAAGGCTACGGTTTGCGCCGCAAATCCTGGTGGGTTCAGACCCAGAAGAACCGCTACAACAATCGCTGCTGCCATCGAAATACGCGCTGCCATGAGCTCGCCTTTCTCAGACATGTTTGGCGTCAGCTGACCTTTCAGAAGGTCATGAGAGACCGCAGAAGAGATCGCCAGCAAGAGACCAGCCGCTGTGGACAGGGCCGCAGCCAGACCACCCGCAGCCACCAGACCGATGACCCAAGACGGCAGGTTCGCGATTTCCGGGTTCGCCAGAACCAGAATGTCACGGTTGAACTTTGTCAGCTCGTTACCTTCCCAACCATTGGCTTCTGCGCGGGCCTGAAGCTCTGCATTGCCATCGTTGTAGTACTGGATCATGCCGTCGCCGTTCTTGTCTTCCCAGTCCAACAGACCGGTTTTCTGCCAAGTGGCCATCCATGCATATTCTGGATCGTTATCGATCTGTTCAACCGACACGGCCGCACCGTCGATGCCGCCGTTAGGCCACATCAGCTCAGAGATGTTCAGGCGCGCCATTGCACCGACAGCCGGGGCTGTGAGGTACAAAAGTGCGATGAAGACCAGCGTCCAGCCAGCGGACCAACGTGCGTCAGACACCTTAGGA
>CAYLMZ010000193.1:0-2560 GCA_964385035.1 uncultured Loktanella sp. | reverse complement strand
GCCGCAATGTTTGGCCCCACTGTGGGGGATCGTGTCAGGCTCGCCGATACCGAGCTGATCATCGAGGTTGAGCGTGACCTGACCGCTGAACGCGCGGGTCAGGCCGCTGGTTTGGGTCAAGGCCGCAACGCCATGCTTTATGGTGAGGAGGTCAAGTTCGGTGGCGGTAAAGTCATTCGTGACGGGATGGGCCAAAGCCAGAAGACCCGTGCCGAAGGCGCCGTTGATACCGTCATTACCAATGCGCTGATCGTTGATTGGACAGGCATCTACAAGGCTGACGTCGGCCTGAAAGACGGGCAGATCGCGGCCATCGGAAAGGCCGGGAACCCTGATACCCAGCCCGGCGTCGATATCATCATCGGTCCAGGCACAGAGGCGATTGCCGGTGAGGGTCGCATCCTGACCGCAGGTGGCATTGATAGCCACATCCATTTTATCTGCCCCCAACAGATTGAAGATGCCTTACATTCTGGCCTGACCACGATGGTTGGCGGCGGCACAGGCCCTGCGCACGGCACTTTGGCGACCACCTGTACGCCTGGCCCTTGGCATATCGGTCGGATGTTACAATCTGCTGATGCGTTTCCAATGAACCTTGCCTTTGCAGGGAAGGGGAACGCGTCTCTTCCTGCCGCGTTGGAAGAACAAGTACTTGCCGGTGCCTCTTGCCTCAAGTTGCATGAAGACTGGGGAACCACCCCCGCTGCGATCGACAACTGCCTCAGCGTCGCCGATGCGATGGACGTCCAGGTGATGATCCACACTGATACCCTCAATGAATCCGGGTTTGTCGAAAACACTGTGGGTGCCATGAAGGGCCGCACGATCCACGCCTTCCATACCGAAGGTGCGGGCGGTGGTCATGCCCCTGACATCATCAAGATTTGCGGCGAGGCGCATGTCTTGCCGTCCTCCACCAACCCGACGCGCCCCTTTACGGTCAACACAGTTGATGAGCATCTCGACATGCTCATGGTCTGTCACCACCTCGACAAATCGATTCCTGAGGATGTGGCTTTTGCTGAAAGCCGCATCCGGCGCGAAACGATTGCGGCAGAAGATATCCTGCACGACATGGGTGCGTTTTCGATCATCGCCTCGGACAGTCAGGCGATGGGCCGTGTGGGCGAAGTGATCATCCGCACATGGCAGACAGCCCATAAGATGAAGGTACAGCGCGGCGCCTTGCCCGAAGAGCAGGGCGATAACGACAACATGCGTGTCCGTCGGTTCATTGCGAAATACACAATCAATCCTGCGATTGCGCATGGTTTGTCACAGCACATCGGTTCTATTGAGGTGGGTAAGCGGGCTGACCTCGTTTTGTGGGACACCGCCTTTTTCGGCGTAAAGCCTGAGATGGTCCTGATGGGCGGGACAATCGTCGCGGCACAGATGGGTGATCCGAATGCCTCGATCCCAACACCGCAGCCTGTCTATACGCGGCCCATGTTTGGGGCTTATGGCCGGTCGGTTGAGAACTCAGCCGTGACCTTTGTCAGTGCTGCGGCGCAAGATGCCGGGATTGGAGAAAGCCTAGGCTTGGCCAAAAAGACCCTACCGGTCGTGAACACGCGCGGGATCGGGAAAAAGGACCTCAAACTGAACGATGCCATGCCAGCGGTTGAGGTGAACCCCGAAACCTACGAGGTCCGTGCCGATGGTGAGTTGCTGA
Source organism: uncultured Loktanella sp. (assembly GCA_964385035.1). Classification (GTDB taxonomy): domain Bacteria; phylum Pseudomonadota; class Alphaproteobacteria; order Rhodobacterales; family Rhodobacteraceae; genus Yoonia. The sequence continues at coordinate 882 of CAYLMZ010000193.1, read as the reverse complement.
CCTGTCAGCCAGCCACCGAATTGCCGATGGCCCAGCGCTATTTTCTCTTTTGATTTTATGGAGCCTTGCATGCATCGCATGGTGGACTTGCAGTTTTGTGCGTTGAAGGGACGACGCGCTGATCCTAGCTCTGGGGCAGGGAGGACAGTAACGCAATTTTATGAGGCAAATGATGTCTATCCGTCCCGACAATACCCTGATTACAACACGCGAAATGATTATCGAACTGGTGCTGACACCGTTCCGGGCTTTCGCGCATCTGGTCGAAACATTGGCCGAAAGCAACGCACGCACACAGGCACTGCGGGCGATCTCGGAAATGAGCGATGCAGAGCTGAAAGCAAAGGGCATGACCCGCGCCGAAGCTGTCGCCATGATGTTCCGCCACGACGCCTAAGCGATCCTGTTCTCGGGGGCCGTCTATGAGTGTGGCCCATGAGACGATCCACTTTCACGGCACACCTGACGACACTGTCAGCCTGACTTATGATGCGCGCCTCCTGCGTCGTAAGAAACTGGTGACAGATCGGGGTGTGCCGTTTTTGGTTGATCTGGCCAAGACGACCTCGGTTACGGATCACGATGCTTTTGTCCTGACCGACGGGCGCAAGATCGCCGTTGTTGCCGCCGTTGAGCCCCTGATGCGCGTCACCGGCGATCTGGTCCGCCTGGCTTGGCATATCGGCAATCGCCATGCCCCTTGTGCCATCATTGATGACGCTGTGTTCGTGCAGCGGGAAAAGGTGATGCGCGGTATGCTTGAACAACTGGGGGCTAAGGTCGAAGACGTCGATGCCCCTTTCACGCCCGAGGGCGGCGCCTACGGCCATGGCCGCACAATGGGACATGATCACAGCCACTCCCATGCGTGACGCCGACCTT
>CAYLMZ010000192.1:0-2560 GCA_964385035.1 uncultured Loktanella sp. | reverse complement strand
CCCTCGCGCGACGCAGGTTTTTTGGACGACAGTTTCTGATCACCTTGCTTGGGGCACCATTTCTTCTTCCTGTGATCGTTGCTGTGCTTGGCTTGTTGGCAGTGTTCGGGCGCGGCGGTCTGTTGAATACTGGTCTGTCAGCGCTGGGCTTTGAGCCGATTTCGATTTTTGGTCTGCAAGGCGTTGTCTTGGCCCATGTCTTTTTCAATCTGCCTTTGGCGATCCGGTTCATCCTGCAAGGGTGGCTGTCGATCCCGGCAGAGCGGTTTCGTCTTGCAGCAACCCTGAACGCGTCAGTCGGACGGCTTTTGGAATGGCCGATGCTGCGGGCGGTGGTTCCCAGTACGTTTCTGGTGATTTTCCTCATTTGCCTGACAAGTTTTGCCGTGGCGCTGACCATGGGAGGCGGGCCGCGCGCGACAACGGTCGAACTCGCGATCTACCAAGCCTTGCGGTTCGACTTTGACCTCGGACGGGCCGCTTTGCTTGCAGCGATCCAATTCGCGCTTTGCGTGGGGGCAGCGGCCCTTGCCTGGCGTTTGACGGGGGCCGATCCTTTGGGGGCAGGGATGGACCGTGTTGTGCAGCGGTGGGACGTGCGGCGTGCATTGATCGACTATCTTTGGATTGCGGGTGCGGCCCTGTTTCTTTTGGTGCCGCTTTCCATGATCGTGGTGCGCGGATTGCCAGAGATTCTCGCCATGCCAGAAAGCATCTGGCTGGCGGCTGGCCGCTCTTTGATGGTTGCAGCAGGTTCGGCATTGCTGTGTGTGCTCATGGCGCTGGCATTGGCCCTACGCGGGGGCTTCATGGTGTCGGTGGTCGGGGTTCTGCCGCTGGCCGCGTCTGGACTGGTTGTGGGCACCGGAGCGTTTCTGATCGTGTTTCCATTCGTGAGGCCCGCCGATGTTGCATTGCTTGTCACGATGCTTGTCAATGCCACCCTCGCGCTTCCATTTGCCTTAAGGACGCTTGGACCGGCGGTGGCACAAGTGCAAAGTGACTACGGGCGGTTGGGTGCGAGCCTTGGGGTGACAGGATGGGCTTGGGTGCGATTGGTTGTCTTACCCCGCGCCCGCAGGCCGCTGGGGTTTGCGGCGGGGCTGGCTGCGGCTTTGTCGATGGGCGATCTTGGCGTGATCGCGTTATTTGCTGGCGAACGGGAAGAGACCCTGCCGCTGGCGATGTATCGCCTTATGGGGGCTTACCGGATGGAGACGGCGGCGAGTGCTGCGCTTTTGCTGGTGACGCTGAGTTTCGCGGTTTTCTGGATATGTGACAGATGGGGGCGCAAGGATGCTGACGTTTAAGGATCTGGTACTTGCGCAAGGCGCGTTTCGCCTGACGGCGGATCTGCGCATCGCCTCAGGTGGAATTACCGGGCTGATCGGGCCGTCGGGGGCGGGCAAATCGACCTTGCTTGCGGCTGTGGCGGGTTTCTTGGCGCCTGTTGAGGGTGCTGTTCTGTGGCATGATCGGGACCTAACCCCTTTGGCGCCCGGTGTGCGGCCTGTGGCGATGCTGTTTCAGGACAATAACCTTTTCCCCCATTTGACGGCTGCGCAGAATGTCGGATTGGCAATCAAGCCGAACTTGAAGCTCTCTGCGCAAGATCAGAGTGCAGTGGGGCAGGCGCTTGAGGTTGTTGGCCTCGCGGGGTTCGGTGACCGTAAACCGGCGGCGTTGTCGGGTGGCCAGCAAAGCCGTGTCGCGCTTGCGCGGGTGCTTTTGTCTGACCGCGCGGTTGTTTTGCTGGATGAACCTTTTGCAGCACTTGGGCCTGCCTTGAAAGACGAGATGCTTGACCTGGTGAAGACAAAACTGGCCGCTGCGGGTAAGACGATCTTGATGGTGACACATGATCCGGCTGACGCCCGCCGCATCGCGGATCAGGTCGTGCTGGTGGCGGACGGTGTTGCGCATACGCCCGTACCGACTGCTGATCTTCTGGACAATCCGCCGCCTGCCTTGGCGGCCTATCTGGGCGATAGTTGAGCCCAAAAGAAAAGGGCCCGCTGCAACCAGCGGGCCCTTTTGTTCTCACCTAGTTGGGTGATTTATTCTTTGTTTTTGTGCGGTGCCCAAAGACGCTTGTTCGTCAGGTAGAGCAGCACAGACAGCACAGTCAGGAACAGGAAGCCTGTCAGGCCAGCCTGCTTGCGCGCAACCAGCTTTGGTTCAGCTGTCCACATCAGGAAGGCCGCAACGTCCTTGGAAACGGACTCAAGGTCGGTTGGGCTGCCGTCTTCGTAGAAGACATCATCGCCCCAAAGTGGTTGCGACATCGCAATCCAAGACCCAGGCACGGTGCGCTTGCCATCTTTGTAGCAGCTTTCAGGATAGCCACCTGCCGCGAATGCAACGTTGTAGAAACCGTCCATCGGCTCGCCTTCCAGCGCGCACTCAGGCTCTTCGTGGTAGCCTGTCATCAGCGATGCGATGTATTCTGCACCGCCCATACCTTTGACAAACTGGTTGATCCCTGTCCCATGCGGGCCGCTGAAACCAGCGCGGGCCTTTGCCATGAGGCTCAGGTCAGGTGCGTTGGAGACGTTGGACC
>CAYLMZ010000191.1:0-2566 GCA_964385035.1 uncultured Loktanella sp. | reverse complement strand
ATCTGCCGTTTGATTTCTTGCGAGGAACGTCCGCTTCTCGGCACCGCTTGTCCAGTTGGCGACACCTACATTGAAGCAACTGGGTGCTTTCGTAGAAACTCCGCTAATCCTAGCGCGTCCGGTTTGATCTTTCGCAGCTCTTCGCTTCCGAACGCGAAGTTCACCCTGTTGTGCCAGGCCAGTTGGTCCGCAAATTCCGGCACTAGCTTCCGAAACAGGGCGCGCGGGAGGCGCCAACCCTTCGGGCGTCTGCCGGTGGCTGTGCGGTAGGTTTCTTTCATTTGAGCGACAGTCATAACATCGCCCGCCAAGTTGATTTTGCGCCCCGCAAAGGTGTCCGGGTCGACCAGTGCCTCCGCCGCCATCCAGCCTAGGTCTTCTATGGCCAGCATCTGGAAATTTGTTTCTTGATCAAGCGAACCGGACAGAACCGGAAACATCAATGCGGGCTTCATCTCGGGGTTCAGCAGATTATCCATGAACCAGACAGTCCCCAATAGCGTCCAGTCGATAGCGCTTCGTTTGATCTCGCGTTCCAGCAACGCTTTCGAGATGAAGTGCTCGGGCCCGCCAGGCGCATGGCCGTCGCCCATGCTGGACTGCACGATATGGCGCACCCCGGCAGCTTTCGCAGCGGCTAGCACCGCCCGGCCCTGTTCGACTTCGCCGACCAGACCCACGCCAGGCGCGTAGAAATCCTGGACCGAGAAGACGCCGGTCACACCTTCGAAAGCTGGAGGCAGGGTTTCGGGCTTGGACAAATCGCCTTCGACCACGTCCGCTCCCATTTTTGCAAGCGCCATCGCCTTTTGCGAGGAAGCCCGGCGCGTCAGGATGCGGATGGATTGCCCGCGTTCGAGCATTTCGCGCGCAACTGCGCCGCCTTGCAGGCCCGTGGCCCCCAGGATCAGGAAAGTCATTCTGCAACCTCCAAGGCAATGAACCGGGTGAGAGCTTTGGCCACGTGCTCGGGGCGTTCGACGACTGAGATGTGTTTGCCTCCGACGGGGGCAAAGTGGCCGTTCGAGGCTAACAGAGCCGCTTCGGCCTGCACAGCAATCGGATACATCGCATCCTGTTTTCCTGCGATGACGAGGGTCGGAACGGTCAGCTTCGTCATACGTTCCAACAAAGGCGTGCCGCGTAGAATGACCGACCGGATCGACGTTGCCAACGCGACTGGGTTTGCCATTTTCAACATGGAGTAGAAGGCGTTGGCGTAGGTCGGATTTGCGGCCAGGACGTCATCTGAGAAAAAGCTCTTCGCGACGCCTTTGCGGAACATTGCCGTTTTCAGCGCCCAACGTGCGCCAGACGCTATAAACCGGGCCTTGAGGCCGGGTCGGGCCGCGTCGATCTGCATGGGTGTGTTCATGAGCACCAAAGCCTTGACGCGGGAAGGTGACATCAATGCAAGGTGCGCGGCTGTAATCCCGCCCCACGAGGTGCCACCGACGATTGCTGTCTCAAGGTCGAAATGATCCATCACGGCTCTCATCGCCTTGGCACAGTCCTCCATAGTGAATTCGTCTAGTCCGCCGTCGCTTTGCCCATGAGCGGGGCCGTCGATGAGCAGAAAGCGATGGGACATGCCCATTGTCGCGACCAGATCGTCGTAAATGTGGTGATCCGTGAAGATGGACGGCCAGAGGACAATCGTCTCAGGCCCTTGGCCGGATTCGACAACATGAAGCCGCCCCAGAGAGGTTGGCACCTTATGTGAAACAGGCGCGGTTTTCGTGAATTCAGTCATGGCGTTCATCGGTGAGCTCCAAAAGTAATCACTGGTTACATATACCGCCTTGCGTGGAATGTAAACAGTGATTACAACATGGCCATGGTACAGACAAAACCGCGCGACGCGCATCATCATGGCAACCTCAAGGAAGCTCTTGTGGATTACACCCTTAACGCTGCCGATGAGGGCCTGCTGGCAGACCTTTCGGTGCGCCAGGCGGCACGCGATCTTGGCGTGTCACCAGGGGCAGCGTACCGTCACTTCCCTGACAAAAACGCGCTACTGAGCAGTGTTGCTGAGCGAGGATTTGATGCGCTGGCCGCCGCCTTCGAGGAGGTTGTGCCATTCGAAAGCTGCGCGCGACATTCAGCGGATGCACGCCAACGGTTCATCTCATTGGCCATGGCCTATGTCTCTTTTGCAAACGCGCGCACCGAATTATGGCGACTGATGTTCGGCCCGTTCGGCATGGCTCCTGGTACAACATCCGATCGTCCGTCAACCTATGACTGGCTCGGTAAATCTCTGGCCGAACTCGCGCACTACGAGCTTATCCAGCCGCCTGAGGCGGGTGCTCAGTTCTTTGCTTGGTCCGCCATTCACGGTATGTCCGACCTTCAAGGCTCTCCTGCCTTACGAGCACAATCAATCGCTGCGTCGATAGAGCGGCAATGCGAAATGATCCTCCGCGCACTCGCCGCTGACTGCTAATGCAACTTCGCAAAACCGACATTCGCCACCTTGCGGCATTCCTTAGGTATGGGCTCAAACCCACCCTTCCCTGCGCCAACCAGATCCACACTTTTGCAACCCGGCCACCATGCGCTT
>CAYLMZ010000190.1:0-2624 GCA_964385035.1 uncultured Loktanella sp. | reverse complement strand
CACGGTGTCGTTGTCCATGCCATCGATTGCGAAGCCATTGCCGATTACGAAGACCAGCCAGAGCGCTGGATCGACCTGCATTGGCAGGAAGGCAATCACAGACCTGTCAACACAGTGACCTTTGATGCCACGATTGCCAATGATTCTGGGGTGTTGGGGCGAATTTGCACATTGATCGGCGAGCAGAACGCCAATATCTCTGATCTCAAGTTCATTGACCGCAAGCCAGATTACTTCAGGTTATTGATAGACGTTGATCTTCGGGATGCAGAACACCTGCACCGTGTGATCACCGCGCTAGAGGCGGAAAGCAACGTGTCCTCGATCGAGCGGCACAGAGATCCCGGGCTGTTGAGCGTGGGGGCGGGCACACCCCGCAGAGAAGGATGATAAAGTTTGGTCTTCAAACGCAGGGATAGACGCGCGATCTGGCAAATCGTGCTGGATTTCATCTATCCGCGTGGTGGTTGGGCCCGCGCCTTTGAATACGTTAAACATCGCGTCCGCCGCCTGCCTGATACACCCCAAAAAATCGGGCGCGGGATTTGGGCTGGCGTATTCGTCTGTTTCACGCCGCTCTTTGGTCTGCATTTTTTGTTTGCATTCATCATTGCGCGGATCTTGCGCGGTAATATCCTTGCCGCGATCATGGCGACGTTCTTTGGCAATCCGCTCACGTTTCCTCCGATTGGCTATATCTCGATCAATCTCGGGTCATGGATTTTGGGCTTGCCACCTGGGCGCAATAATGACCTTGGCCAGAAATTCGCGGATGCAAGTTATGATCTTTGGCATAATTTTGTGGCGATCTTCTCGGAGGAAAAGATCAACTGGCAGGGCATGCGGGTCTTCTATGACGACGTATTCTTTCCCTATCTTATCGGGGGCATTGTGCCGGGCTTGATCATGGCCACAGCGTTCTACTATCTATCTGTCCCTCTGATCGGGGCCTACCAGAAACGCCGTAAAAAGGTGCTGATGGCCAAACTTGACCAGTTGGGCAAAAAATCATCACCTGCACAGGACTGACAAAAGGAACAAGCCCATGTCGAACGCGCTTCGTTTAGGTGTGAATATTGATCACGTGGCAACCGTCCGCAACGCGCGCGGCGGAGCTGTGCCTGACCCTGTGCGCGCAGCCGTCATGGCCGAAGCCGCTGGCGCCGATGGGATTACCGCGCACCTGCGCGAGGATCGCCGCCATATCTCGGACACAGATATCGAAGGGCTGATGGCTGCCTTGCAGGGGCCGTTGAATTTCGAGATGGCCGCCACGCCTGAAATGCAGGAAATTGCCTTGCGCCACAAACCACACGCGGTCTGCATCGTCCCTGAAAAGCGGGAAGAACGCACCACAGAAGGCGGTCTTGAGGTTGCACGCGAGGAAAACGCACTTGCCCATTTCATTGCCCCCCTGCGCGAGGCCGGCAGCCGCGTTTCGATCTTTATCGCGGCAGATCAGCGACAAATCGAAGCCGCCCACCGGATTGGGGCCGAAGTGATTGAACTCCATACCGGGGCTTATTGTGATGCGCATGCCGAAGGGCGTTTTGACGTCAGGGACGAAGAGCTGCGCAAGTTGACTGACATGGCGGCCTTTGCCCATGACCTCGGGCTTGAGGTGCACGCCGGTCACGGTTTGACATACGATTGCGTCAGCCCGATTGCAGCACTCCCGCAGGTGATGGAACTTAATATCGGCCACTTCATCATCGGAGAGGCGATATTTCGCGGCCTTGGCCCTGCAATCGAAGAAATGCGCCGGATCATGGACGCCGCACGCGCGGAAGTTGCTGCATGATCAGGCATATCGTCATGCTGGATCTACCTGATGGGCATGATTCAGACGAACTCTCTGCCATCATGACCGGCCTTGATACTCTGCGCACGAAAGTCCCCGGCTTCATCCATTTTGAACACGGCCCTAACCGTGATTTCGAGGGCCTGTCGAAGAACCGCAGCTACGGATTTGTCTGCACATTCGACAATGAAACCGCATCGAAGGCGTATCTTGTCGATCCTGACCATCAGGCCTTGGGCAAACGGTTAGTCACGCTTTGCAGTGGCGGCGTTGAAGGGCTGACCGTGATCGACCTGGAGGTCGCATCGTGATCCTTGGCGTGGGCACAGATCTTGCCAATATCGACCGGATTGCGGGGACGTTGGAGCGTTTCGGTGATCGGTTCCGCAACCGCGTCTTCACAGAGATCGAGCAACGCAAGGCAGAGCGTCGCAAGGATGTCGCGGGGACCTATGCCAAACGGTGGGCCGCAAAAGAGGCATGCTCCAAGGCGCTGGGCACCGGTTTGCGGATGGGTATTTCATGGAAAGACATGGCGGTGTCGAATTTACCGACAGGACAACCTGTGATGGCCGTTACCGGATGGGCGGCAGAGCGCTTAAAAGAGATGACACCAGCAGGGCACGAGGCCATCATCCACGTCACGCTAACAGATGATCACCCTTGGGCGCAGGCATTTGTCGTGATCGAGGCTAGGCCCATCGCTTGACAGTTTCGGGACTGAGGCTCATGTAGCCCCAAACCACGCAAAGGACGGGATAATGGCAGAAAACACTGGGGTGATCGCTTGGCTTTGGGAAACCATCAAAACGGTTTTCTGGGC
>CAYLMZ010000189.1:0-2635 GCA_964385035.1 uncultured Loktanella sp. | reverse complement strand
TGCTTGAGCTTGCCGATCAGGAACTCAATCGCATCCGTTGTCCCCATTGGGTTCAGAATACGCCTCAGCACATAAGTTTTGGCAAGATCGCCTTTATCAACCAACAGCTCTTCTTTTCGGGTCCCCGACTTGAGGATATCCATGGCAGGGAATACGCGCTTGTCCGCAACCTTGCGATCCAAGACAATTTCAGAGTTGCCGGTCCCTTTGAATTCTTCAAAGATCACTTCGTCCATGCGCGATCCGGTATCGATCAAGGCCGTCGCAATAATCGTCAACGATCCCCCTTCCTCGATATTCCGTGCTGCACCAAAGAAACGCTTGGGGCGTTGCAGCGCATTTGCATCCACGCCACCGGTCAGCACTTTACCTGAGGAAGGCACAGTCGTGTTAAAGGCACGACCCAGACGCGTGATCGAATCCAGCAAAATCACGACGTCCCGCTTGTGCTCTACCAAGCGTTTAGCCTTTTCGATGACCATCTCCGAAACAGCCACGTGCCGCGACGCTGGTTCATCAAATGTAGAGGATACAACCTCACCCTTCACCGACCGCTGCATGTCCGTCACTTCTTCAGGGCGTTCATCGATCAAGAGCACAATCAAATAGCACTCTGGGTGGTTCTGTTCGATCGAGTTTGCGATGTTTTGCAACAGAACGGTCTTACCAGTCCGCGGTGGTGCCACAATCAAAGACCGCTGACCTTTCCCGATAGGTGCCACCAGATCAATAATCCGCGCAGAACGGTCTTTGACTGTAGGATCCTCAATCTCCATTTTCAGCCGCTCGTCGGGATAAAGCGGTGTCAGGTTATCAAAGGCAACTTTATGCTTTGCCCGCTCTGGCTCTTCAAAGTTGATCCGTTCAACAGAGGTCAAAGCGAAATAGCGCTCGTTGTCGTTGGGCTCTTTCATGACCCCTTCGACAGTGTCGCCAGTCCGCAGTGAATGCTGGCGGATCATGTCGGGAGATACGTAGATGTCATCTGGACCCGGCAGATAGTTCGCCTCTGGCGACCGCAAGAACCCAAACCCGTCTTGCAAGACTTCCAGAACACCGTCCCCACCGATGACCCATTCATCATCGGCCCGTTCCTTGAGGATGGCGAACATCATATCGCCCTTGCGCATGGTCGATGCGTTCTCAATCTCAAGCTCTTCCGCCATCGACAACAAGTCTTTGGGGCTTTTTGCTTTCAGATCGGCAAGGTTCAGGCGGTCGTTTGACATGACAATATCCATTCACCACCTATCACGGCGGCTTTCTTTGGTTTGGAATCGGAAATACATCTTCCCGGACGGGAAGCGCCTAACAGATAGGCAGCGTTAGCGATGGAGTCAATCAAACCCTTAGAACGGCCGCACAATCACTGCCACGACGATGAGGAACATCAGAACCGTCGGAACCTCGTTAAAGATCCGGTAATTCCGTCCTGTCCTAGTGTTTGACCCATTCGCAAACTCTTTGCGCCGCGCTGCCATCCACATATGCGCCCATGTCATTGCAACGACGGACCCCAGTTTAATCCAGGACCATGCCGCACCCCAGTCGAAGGCCCCCATCCCGATCATTACAATCCCCGCAACCCATGCCACAAGCATCGCTGGGTTCATGATTACTCTGAGAAGTTTTTCTTCCATGATCTGGAATGTCTGATCCAATTCGGACCCCACTTCAGCACGCTCGGCATGATATACAAACAAGCGTGGCAGATAGAATAACCCAGCCATCCAAGCGATTACCGCCATGATGTGCAGGGCCTTGATCCAAGGGTAAATTGTAAACAGAAAGTCAGGCATCGCGATCTCAAGTCTCTTTGCAGTCTTCTTTCATATTTAAAGAAAGAAAGAAAAGATGATGTTGTTGTAATGCACCTGATTTTTCGTGGATAAGTTTTTATCCGCAGAGTTATCCCAAGTCACAACTGTTCAAGATCATGGCTGCGCTTCAAAATTATCTGAAACTATTCATGTATATCAGTAACTTAATCTGCCTCGGTGCTTCTTGACCCTCATAAGTAGCCATGCATCTCACCTCCGGCAGCAGATTCTTCCACAACCCGCAATTATCCATATCCACCGTGGAAATCTGTGCCCGAAATTTCCTGAACTTGATCAGTTCTACCCAAATGAGAGCGGCATGCTATTTCCCCCAAAGATTGCCCCGCTGAATGCACAGCGTTTTTCCAATAGGTTATCCACATGACGGCACCCATTATTCTCGCCTCTGGTTCGGAAATTCGCGCCCAACTTCTTCGTAATGCCAATGTTCCCATCGATATCGTTCGGCCGCGGGTGGATGAAGAAACCGTGCGCGCGGCTTTGCTCGCCGAGGATGCCAGCCCTCGCGATGTTGCTGATACACTGGCAGAGCTCAAGGCCCAGCGGGTCGCTGGAAAGCACCCAGAAGCTTTGGTGATTGGCTGTGACCAAGTCCTTGCCTTTGGTCGAGAGATCATCAGCAAGCCGGAAAGCCCCGACGATGCGCTTGCCCAATTGCAACGCCTCAGGGGCCACAAACATCAACTTTTATCCGCAGCCGTAATCTATGGAGAGGGCAAACCACTTTGGCGCCATGTCGGGGTTGTTCGTCTGCATATGCGAGACGCCAGCGATGATTATCTGACCGACTATGT
>CAYLMZ010000188.1:0-2664 GCA_964385035.1 uncultured Loktanella sp. | reverse complement strand
CAATGAAGGTGTGATCATCGTGGCAGCGACCAACCGCCGTGACGTGCTAGACCCTGCGTTGTTGCGCCCAGGCCGTTTTGACCGTCAGGTCACCGTGCCAAACCCGGATATCAAAGGTCGCGAAAAGATTTTGGGCGTGCATGCACGCAAGATCCCGCTTGGCCCAGATGTTGATCTGCGGATCATTGCACGCGGCACCCCTGGTTTTTCGGGTGCTGATCTGGCGAACCTTGTGAACGAAGCTGCCTTGATGGCGGCGCGTGTCGGGCGACGCTTTGTGACAATGATCGATTTCGAATCTGCCAAGGACAAAGTAATGATGGGGGCGGAACGCCGGTCTATGGTCATGACTGCCGAGCAGAAAGAAATGACCGCCTATCACGAGGCAGGCCATGCCATTGTCGGTATCTCGCTGCCGAAATGTGACCCGGTCTACAAGGCCACAATCATTCCGCGCGGTGGTGCATTGGGTATGGTGATGAGCCTGCCGGAAATGGATCGCCTCAACATGTTCAAGGACGAATGCCACCAGCGTCTCGCCATGACCATGGCTGGTAAGGCTGCCGAGATCATCAAATACGGTGAAGACCAGGTGTCAAACGGACCGGCTGGTGACATCCAGCAGGCCAGCCAATTGGCGCGTGCCATGGTGCTGCGCTGGGGGATGTCCGACAAGATCGGCAACATTGATTATGCAGAGGCACATGAGGGCTATTCGGGCAATACCGCAGGTTTGTCGGTCTCTGCCAACACCAAAGAACTGATCGAAGAAGAGGTCCGCAGCTTCATCCAGCAGGGGTATGAGCGCGCACACCAGATTCTGACGGAAAAGCATGAAGAATTCGAGCGTCTGGCCCAAGGGTTGCTTGAATACGAAACTTTGACAGGCGAAGAGATCAAGCGCGTCATGGCCGGAGAGCCGCCGCATGCTGGACCCGATGCCGATGACACGCCGCCTTCGGGTGGCACCCCATCGGTGACGGCCATTCCGAAGACCAAGCCGAAAAAGCCACGTGCTTCGGATGGTGGGATGGAACCAGAGCCATCTGCTTAAAGTCACAAACGCCGCCCTCTGGGGCGGCGTTTTTCGTTGGCGCATCTTTCGGGTTGTTGGCTGGCAAGGTCACAGGGTACTGCTAGATCACTCGCTTTGATCGGAGACCCCCAATGCCCGCGCTCGCCCCTACCCAAATCATTGGTGAAATCATTTGGATCGGATATGTGCCGGATCGCGATGCGGCCCTCGCCTCCCAAGGCGTGGATGAAGCAACGCTGACATTTGCCGGCATCCCGGGCGAGGCGCATGGCGGGCTGACCCGACCCTCTTGTAGCCGCGTCGTAAGTCAACATCCCAAGGGGACCGAGATCCGCAATACGCGCCAATTGTCCGTAGTGTCGGCCGAAGAATTGAGCGAGATCGCAGCCGATTGCGGTTTAGCCTCATTGAACCCTGCGCTTGTGGGCGCGTCGCTCGTGATCAAGGGTATCCCGGACTTCACGCATCTACCGCCTTCTTCGCGACTTCAGATGCCCGATGGGGCGACGCTTGTGGTGGACATGGAAAACAGGCCCTGTCATCTGCCCGCCAAGCCGATCAATGCGGATCACCCCGGTGCCGGTGACAAGTTCAAGGCAGCGGCCAAAGGCAAGCGCGGGGTCACCGCTTGGGTTGAACGTGAAGGAAAGATGCGTGTCGGTGACACGGTGACCTTGCATGTTCCAGACCAACGCGCATGGCGCCCATAGGTTTCTGATCAGAAACATCGCAGTGCGCTGCCGACGATTCCGGCAGTGAAAATGTCGCAATCACCGTGCATGCGACTGTATCCAAGCGTTAGAAGCGGGTCTGAAGAACACTGGCGTAAGCCACCGATCAGGGAAATCACCAATGGAATATAAGTCGGATATCGAGATCGCGCGCGCTGCAAGCAAGCGACCCATCCAGGAAATCGGTGCCAAGCTTGGCATCGAGAGCGACGATCTCCTGCCATATGGCCACGACAAGGCCAAAGTCAGCCAGCGTCTGATTGACAGCGTGCAAGATCGCGAAGATGGCAAGCTGATCCTTGTGACAGCAATCAACCCGACCCCTGCGGGCGAAGGCAAAACGACGACCACCGTTGGTCTGGGCGATGGCCTGAACGCGATTGGCAAAAAGGCTGCGATTTGTATTCGCGAAGCATCCCTTGGCCCATGCTTTGGTATGAAGGGTGGCGCTGCGGGTGGTGGCTATGCGCAAGTCGTTCCGATGGAAGATATGAACCTGCACTTTACAGGGGACTTCCATGCGATCACCTCTGCTCACAACCTGCTGTCAGCGATGATCGACAACCACATTTACTGGGGCAACGCGCTCGAAATCGACATTCGCCGCGTTGCTTGGCGTCGTGTGCTTGACATGAACGACCGCGCTCTGCGTCAGATCACAGCATCGCTTGGTGGCGTAGCCAACGGTTTCCCACGTGAAGCAGGCTTTGACATCACAGTTGCCTCAGAAGTGATGGCGATCCTCTGCCTCGCCCGCAATCTGGATGATTTGCAAAAGCGCCTTGGCGACATCATCGTGGCCTACCGCCGCGACCGCAGCCCGGTCTTCTGCCGCGACATCAAGGCCGATGGCGCGATGACCGTGCTGCTGAAAGATGCGATGCAGCCCAACCTTGT
>CAYLMZ010000187.1:0-2671 GCA_964385035.1 uncultured Loktanella sp. | reverse complement strand
TGCGCCGCCGCGGGGGGCGGCATCAGAAAAATCGGTGCGGCGAGCAAGGCGAAGCGGATCATGCGCGGAAGGTATGGGTTTGCCGAAAACACAACAAGAGCAGCTACGCTCTAATTCAGTCGACTTCGGTACCTGTGGTATGTTCGAAAACAACATGGATCGCTTGGCCATCGTCGGCGTCCCGAACGATGCTGGCATAGGCGCGAGCTTGATCCACAGGAACCGAGAAAACACCAATCGGGTCACTGCCTGCCGGGTTTGCGAGATCGTCAAAGCTAAACAGGTTCAGAAGCACATCTGTCGGCAGCGGTGTTTCGGGCTGCGACAAGGCCAACGCATAAAGGTGCGGAAGGATATCCGCTTCGGAAGCCTCTGCAGATGGGCTTTCGAGCAGCCCAAACACCATCGTCAGACCGTCAATCGCGAACGGAGACCCGGCACCAGCGGTCTGAATGTCCGTGTTCCTGAAAAGGCTGATGCACCCCTCGGTTAGTTCTTGAACATCATAGGTCACCGTGACCCCAGTCAGGCTAACGGCTTCGTCGGCGCGGTTATGATCCAGCAGCGCGGCCTCGTTCACTAGCTTGGTGTCATAAAACTCGATCGACGACAGATCAGGACGATGGGCGCCGCCAATGGTGACTTTCGAGGCCTCGAACTTCATGCGGTCAACGCGCATGCCTTCCTGAACCGCAAATTCCGCCTGCGTCAGATGTGCGCCTGAGAAATCCGCAAACGACAAGTCCAAGGCGGTTAGCGCATGTTTGATCGGGTGCTCACACCCGCCTGGGCTGTGAAGAAGATAGTTGTGAAAATCGTCATCCTCGATGGTTCGGTCTCGCATATCCGCGAATGAGAAATCCGCCCCCATAAGCTGCCACAGATCGAACGGGCCTTGCGTCAGGGCTTGCAGGATTTGCCCGCGTTCCGGGCTTAGATAGAGAACACGGCTTTTGGAAATGTCCTGCGAGGTGGCGATTTCCTGACTGGTTTCCAAGAACGGGTAAGGTTCCAACTGGATCAAGATGGAGTTGATGCGCGCCAGTAGCCCTTCACTTATCTCAAGTGGCCCCAGCAGCGCTTCAATATGGTCGTTGTTTTGTTCTTTATTGTGACCTGTGCGGGCGCTGTACGCCTCGAAGTCTTCTTGAAGCTGCGTTTGGCGCAGCGCACGCTGCTGCACCGCCTCGAGATTGATATCCGCCAAGAGCTGGTTGACCAGCGGGGCATAACCGCTGAACCGTTCGGCCCCTTGTAGAACAACCTGCCGATTGAAAAAAGTGTTCTGGACCTGAACCAGTTCATTCTGGCGCATCAACACGAACGTGCCGGCCACACCCCCCAGAACAACCGCGACACCCCAAAGCGCGTTTATCAAAGCCACCCGCACGCGCCAGACGGCCAATGACTCGATCACCGCACTGCCAAGAGCCGTCAGTTTGTCCCGCGCCTCTTCGGAATGGCTTGCGGCGATAAGCGCGACGGCTTGACCAATCACAGCATGTGGCTTGGCAGTATCCCCGTCTTTTCGTGGGGCGAGGACACTAGAAACAAGCCTACGCAGGCCAATATAAAGCAACCCGATGGCCAGCGCGAAGGCAATCAGCACCAGCATGACGGCGGAGGCATGCCGATACATCGCGTCGATGATCTGATCGAGCCCGAAACGCCCTAGCGCAAGCCCAAGCAGGCCGCCAAGCAAGACCCCAAACAATAGATAATTCGCTTGCATAGCCGGATGCTAGAGACGCTGGCCCTCAGGCTCAACGTGGCGGGTTGTCCGACAGGCCAGGCGTTCTTGCAAAGCTCGGCCGTCAACTGTGCAGGCAATCATGTCCATACTGCTCATGCTCAAGCTACCGCTGATATTGCCAACGGGGTTGGTGCGGCAGGCATAGCAACCGCGCCGCCCGCAAGACGGCGCGTGCCGGCCTTGGCAGACTTCAGCGCGCCTTGCGCAGGTCCGGATGGACCGAGGTGGCGAAGGTATCCGCCCCGGTGTCGATCAGGTGGCTGGCATGGCCCACGATCAGCGGGTCGGGGGCCGTGGCGATGCGCGGGTCCTTGTCGGGATAGTCCAGCGTGGACAGGAAGTGCTTCATGCAGTTCAGCCGCGCGCGTTTCTTGTCGTCCGACTTGATGATCGTCCATGGCGCATCGGCGGTGTCGGTGTAGAAGAACATCGCCTCTTTCGCTTCGGTGTATTCGGCCCATTTGTCCAAGCTGGCCTTGTCGATGGGCGACAGTTTCCAGCGCTTCAGCGGATCGGTCGCGCGGCTGTCGAAGCGGCGCTTCTGTTCGTCTTGGGTGACCGAGAACCAGTATTTGTACAGCCGAATGCCCGACCGGGTCAGCATCCGTTCGAATTCGGGCGTCTGGCGCATGAATTCGAGGTATTCGGTCGGTTCACAGAACCCCATGACCCGTTCCACCCCGGCGCGGTTGTACCAAGACCGATCATAAAACACCATTTCGCCGCTGGTGGGCAGGTGTTCGATATAGCGTTGGTAATACCATTGGCCGCGTTCTTCGTCGGTGGGCTTGTTCAGCGCCACAACGCGGGCCAGACGCGGGTTCAGGTGTTCGGTAAAGCGTTTGATCGTGCCGCCCTTGCCCGCCGCATCGCGCCCTTCGAACAGCATCACGAATTTCTGCCCGGTTTCCTGCGCCC
>CAYLMZ010000186.1:0-2761 GCA_964385035.1 uncultured Loktanella sp. | reverse complement strand
AAGCGAAGCGGAAGTAAGCCATGAGCAAGGATAAAAATCCCCGCCGCGTGGCCGACAACGAAGCAATGGCAAAACTGCGCATGCTTCGGACGTCCCCGCAAAAGCTGAACCTCGTTGCTGGTCTGATCCGCGGCAAGAAGGTCGAGCAGGCACTGACTGACCTGACTTTCAGCAAAAAGCGCGTATCGCAGGACGTGAAGAAATGCCTTCAGTCCGCCATTGCCAACGCAGAAAACAACCACAACCTTGACGTCGATGAACTCGTCGTTGCCGAGGCTTATGTTGGTAAGAACCTGACAATGAAGCGCGGTCGCCCACGGGCACGCGGTCGTTTCGGGAAAATCATCAAGCCATTTGCGGAAATCACCATCAAGGTGCGTCAAGTTGAGGAGCAATCATAATGGGTAACAAAGTAAATCCCGTCGGAATGCGCCTCCAGGTCAACCGCACCTGGGATAGCCGTTGGTATGCAGATACCAAGGACTATGGTGACCTTCTTCTCGAAGACCTCAAGATCAAGGACTTCATCAAGAAGGAATGCGCACAATCCGGCATCAGCCGCGTGATCATCGAACGCCCGCACAAAAAGTGCCGTGTGACGATCCACGCAGCCCGTCCCGGTGTGATCATCGGCAAAAAGGGTGCTGACATCGAAGGTCTGCGCAAGAAGCTGTCCAACCTGACAGAGTCTGAGCTGCACCTGAACATCGTTGAAGTCCGCAAGCCAGAGCTGGACGCGCAACTGGTTGCTGAATCCATTGGTCAGCAGCTTGAGCGTCGTGTGTCCTTCCGTCGCGCAATGAAGCGTGGCGTTCAGAACGCAATGCGCATGGGTGCCCTTGGCATCCGCGTGAACCTCGCTGGCCGTCTGGGCGGTGCTGAAATCGCGCGTACCGAATGGTACCGTGAGGGCCGCGTGCCGCTGCACACCCTGCGTGCCGACATCGACTATGCGCATTACGAAGCCATGACGCCTTACGGCATCATCGGCATCAAGGTGTTCATCTACAAAGGTGACATCATGGAGCACGATCCATCTGCGCATGACCGCAAGAACGCTGAGCTGCAAGAGGGCGCTGTCCCTCGCGGCCCACGCCGCTAAGGAGGGCATGAGATATGCTACAACCAAAGCGTACAAAATTCCGCAAAATGCACAAAGGCCGGATCAAAGGTCTGGCGAAGGGCGGGTCTGACCTGAACTTCGGCACCTATGGTCTGAAAGCCCTTGAGCCCGAGCGGATCACCGCACGTCAGATCGAAGCTGCACGTCGCGCCATGACACGTCACATGAAGCGTCAGGGCCGTGTGTGGATCCGTATCTTCCCAGACCTGCCAGTGACATCGAAGCCTATCGAAGTCCGTATGGGTAAAGGTAAGGGTTCCGTTGACTTCTGGGCATGCAAGGTCAAGCCAGGCCGCGTGATGTTCGAAATCGACGGCGTGAACGAAGACATCGCACGCGAGGCTCTGCGTCTGGCGGCGATGAAGCTGCCGATCAAGACACGGACAGTTGTGAGAGAAGACTGGTAAACGGCGTTTGCGCACAGCGCATAACGCCGCGGAGGGGTAAACGTTTGGCGCAGCCAAATGTGGCCCGACCGGTTTTAAGTAATAAAACCCTCGCCGAGAGATCGGCGGGGGTTTTGTCGTCGCGGCTACAAACTCAAATTGGAAATTCATGGTA
This sequence comes from uncultured Loktanella sp., assembly GCA_964385035.1. GTDB lineage: Bacteria > Pseudomonadota > Alphaproteobacteria > Rhodobacterales > Rhodobacteraceae > Yoonia. Next base: position 1,077 of record CAYLMZ010000186.1, on the reverse strand, counting down.
TTATTACGAAACAATGCCTATGTATGCGTAGGAGAATGGGAATGAACAAGACAGAGACCGCACCAAGTACCGCTATGGCAGTGGCAAATTGGTTTCTGGCCAAGAGTTGGTCAGAGTCCAATCTTCCGCCATGTGACCAAATGAAATTGTACAAGCTAGTGTACTATGCCCACGCTTGGTACTTGGCTAATTTCGATGGCCGCCCGCTCTTTGAAGAGGACATTGAGGCGTGGCCACACGGGCCAGTTGTTCGTGACCTTTACATTGAGTTTAAAGACTTTGGACGGAAGCCCATCAACGAACTCGGTACAAGGTTAGAAGAGCGGGACGGAGAGTTTGTAAGAATTACCCCAGAACATGACGGGAGCCTTGACGATTTTCTTTGCGCCGTTTGGGATAACTACAAAACGTTCAGGGGTGTACGGCTTTCAAATGCAACCCATGCAAAGGGTGAGCCTTGGGAGATTGTTTCTCGACATTACGATCTTGCAGACAAGCCGACGATCCCGAATGAGTTGATTGAGAAGGTATTTAAAGAGAAAATTGGCAATCAAGATCAGCAACAGTGACGTAGCAAAGGCGTCAGACAAGCCGGACTCTGCGACTAGAAGGGCCCCAGACTGGACGGCACCAGATGCACCGGATAGGGCATTCTATATCAATCTATGGGTTTTTCGTTACGGCACATCGGACAAAGCACATGGCGCCGCGGTTTTGCTTTCAGTTCTTCTGCTGATCTTTCTGGCAATTTTTGTGTTTGCAGGCCCCAGCTTTGGACTGAGTGAAGGCTGGTCTGAGCGCGTGTTTACGTGGCTTGGCAGTGCTTTCTTGTTTGTTGCTGGTGCTGCCGTTGGTCGATCATCAAATTCTGAAGGGGACAAAAATGATCGCTGACAAAAATTCGCCGTGTCGTTGTAAGTGTACTGGGGAAAAACTATCTGGGCTCCGCCTGTGATGACCTCAAACGCTCTCCCAGAGCGTTTGCCGGACCGATGGTCCGGACCGGCCATCACTCCCACTTGTAGTTAAAACTCACCGACACCCGGTCATCCTCGGACATATTCATCGGCACCTCGT
>CAYLMZ010000185.1:0-2773 GCA_964385035.1 uncultured Loktanella sp. | reverse complement strand
TTTCAGCGCGGTCGCGCGAACGGATCATCGGGTATCATACGGACATTGCCGATGCTCTCGAAGCACATGACGGCACGCTGGCTGACACACAACTCGCAGCCCTTGCCACCTATACACAGGAATTGGCTCAAGACGTCTTCGCACAACGCAGCGCCGCGCGGACAGTCTAAGCTCAGGCATTTGTGAAGCCTTGCCGCATGGCCAATCCTGCGCGAATCTGAGACAGAGCAGGCACGCAACATCACGGGGTCTGCCATGAAAGCCGCTATCTTTGGAACAGTGACACTTGCCGCAGCAGCAGGTTTGGGCCTTTACACATGGCAAGCCACATCCGCAACCAACCCTTGCGGTGATACAACCGTTGCTGGCGGGGCCATTGGTGGCCCGTTTGAGTTGATCTCAGAAACCGGTGAAACCGTGACAGACGCCGATGTGATCACCGGTCCGACACTGGTCTACTTCGGCTACACGTTCTGTCCCGATTTTTGCCCGATGGATTCGATGCGCAACGCACAGGCGGCCTATATCCTCGAAGAGCAAGGCATCGATCTGGGCACCGCATTCGTCTCTGTTGACCCTGAACGTGATACGGTCGAAATCGTGCGTGATTTCACCGATAATTTTCACGAAGACATGATCGGCCTGACAGGCACACCCGAACAGGTCCGCGCAGCCGCCAACGCCTATCGGGTCTACTATCGGGCGCAAGACGACGATCCCGAATTCTATCTGGTAGATCACACAACCCAGACCTATCTGATGTTCCCCGAAACAGGCTTTGCCACCTTTTTCCGCAATGACACCCCGCCAGAGCGGGTGGCCGAAGTCGCTGCCTGCTATATCGACCAACTCAGCTGATTTTTTCTGCGCCATTTGATCTGGCGCAAATACCGCCCTGCGACATCCTGTCATGACGGTGGTATGGAACATCTCAGCAATCTTCGCCGCATGGGCCTTTTTGACGCCCGCGTCCCCCGCTACACCAGCTATCCCCCTGCGACGGCGTTCAATGTCGAAACGGATGCCCGCTTTCAAACGGCCTCATTGCAAGCGCTCGATCCGGCGATCCCTGTGTCGGTCTACATCCACATTCCGTTCTGCGAACGCCTGTGCTGGTTTTGTGCTTGCCGGACGCAAGGGACAACAACGCTCAAGCCGGTGGCAAACTATCTGCAAGTCTTGCTGAAAGAACTTGAGCTGTTGCGCGCGACCTTGCCCAAAGGCGTGCGCATGGGGCAAATGCACTGGGGCGGCGGCACACCGACAATCCTGCCACCACAGATGATCCGCACATTGGCCACAGCGGTCAAAGAGGTGCTGCCCCCGGCCGAGGACTTCAGCTTTTCGGTCGAAATCGACCCAACCCTCGTGGATGACGCGAAAATCAGCGCCCTGGCCGAGATGGGAATGACACGGGCCAGCATTGGCATTCAAGACTTCGCGATAGATGTGCAAGAAGCCATCGGGCGAAAGCAAAGCTTTGCCCAGACACGAGCCTGCGTGGAAAGCCTGCGGGCAGCCGGGATCACCTCGCTGAATGCGGATCTGGTCTATGGGCTGCCGTTCCAGACCCCCGCCAAACTCGCCGACACAATTGCCAAAGTCAGCGTGCTCGACCCCGACCGGATCGCGCTTTTCGGCTACGCGCATGTGCCGACGTTCTCAAAACGACAAAAGCTGATCCCGAATGACGCACTGCCTGGCGAAGAAGACCGCTACCACCTTGCGCGTCAAGCAGCCCATGCGTTTACGGGGACCGGATATACAGCCATCGGGATCGACCATTTCGGCAAACCGGACGACAGCCTGACCTTGGCATCCAAGTCAGGACACCTGCGGCGGAACTTTCAGGGCTATACCGATGACACCTGCCCGACGCTGATCGGGATCGGGGCCTCGTCGATCTCGCAATTCGGACAAGGCTACATCCAGAACGCATCGGCAACAGCCGCCTACATCGAACGGATCGAAGCAGGCGAATTGGCCGGGCACCGCGGCTATGCCATGACAACACTGGACAGGCTGCATGCACAAGCGATCAACATGCTGATGTGTAACTTTGAAATCGACCTTGATGTGCTGGACAACCACGCAGACGCGCAAAGCCTCGCGCCTATTCACGCATCGGTCCTTGATGATTTCGCACCCTACGTGATCCAAAAAGGCAAGCGGATCATCATCACGCCACAAGGGCGGGCCCTGACGCGGATCATTGCACAACGCTATGACGGGTTCAGTGCTATCGCGGCGCAGTATTCTCAGGCATCTTGAGTTAGGGCATCTTGATTTCAGGGCCGCCCGTGCCACGTAGTGACGCCCAACAAAAGGCATCACTATGGACATCCTGAACATCATCTTCGCCATCCTGAGCATCGGTCTGGGCTGCTTTGGCTGGCTGGCCCCCCGCTACACCATGGGGGCGCTCGACCTGACAGCAGGCGACAGCACAATGGGCATGTCCGAGGTGCGGGCGTCTGTGGGCTGCCTCTTTGTGGGGATGGGGATCGGGGCACTGATCCTTGGCGCACCAATTGCCTATGCCATGTTGGGGTTTTGCTGGTGCGGAGCCGCTTTTGGACGGCTGACGTCACTGGTGCTGGATGGGCAAAGCCAGAAGAAATGGGTGTATTTCGTGGTTGAGGCAGCGGTTGGGGTGCCTGCGGTTGTGCTGAATTTGTGACCAGCGGCAACGCTTTTTCCCTAACCGATTAAACACTCAGAGCCCACAAAAAAGCCGCGCGATAACACCGCGCGGCTGGACCAGTCATGCAGA
>CAYLMZ010000184.1:0-2777 GCA_964385035.1 uncultured Loktanella sp. | reverse complement strand
CGATCACGTTGGACTTGAGAAGCCAAAGCCGCCCGCCGACCTTCGCAACGTCCAATATATCGCTGTCGGTGCTTTCCGCCGTGGCGAAATTCAACGCCGGAAGGTTTGTAGATGCCGCCAAATCCGACCAACAGAACCGCCGCCCGTCATCCTCGATCAGCACCACATAGTTGCCGATAAACACACCTGCGCCGAAAGCCGAAAACGCCCCCGCCGTGGGTTCGACCATCGTCGCCCCATCCCACACGAAATACCGGGACTTGGTGACAGTGCAGACCTTACCATTCTCCGCGCCGAAAATCCGCGCGCCGTCTGCGCTCTGGGTCGCCGCCAGCAATGTCGCCGTGCCGCCCTCCGTCACGCGGTAGAGGTTGCCGCCTGACATGACGTAGAATTTTCCGTCAATCTCGGCCATCGACCGGCCAAGCAACTCTGTCGCCGCCAGCGTTTCGGTGCCGAGAACCGATTTGAGCGCATAGCCCGCAACACCACCGACCGGCTCACGGTAGAAGTTGACCAGCCGCGACGTGTTGGCCTGTGGATTGTCAGCGTCCTTCATGGATTGGCCGACAAACTCGATGCGCTGCATCAGTAATACACCGCCGGGGTCGGCACATACGTATCAGCCGCCCGCTTGGCCTTGATCTGGCGCAGGCCCTTGGCATAAAGGCCCGCAAACTGCGGCAACTCAAACACCGGGCACACGCTGCCCGCCACCATGTTTGCTAGCGGCAAGTGCGCCCAATCGGGGAACGCATCGGCAGTAAAGCTCATTGCCAACTCGTGCTGCTCGTCCAAGTTTTCGAGAACCTGGTTCAGATGCACCAGCGTGGCGGCATAGTCCTCGCCTGAGACGGCCTGCCCAATCGGCTTGACCCCGATCAGCGCAAGCGCCTGCGAGATCACTTCACTGTTCGTTTTCGCCATTGTCCGCAGCCTTCTTCGGTCGCCCGCGCACCTTCTCGAAATCACCCACGCAAAGCGCCTTGTGTGCCAGCGCGTCGTCTACATCGACCGCCTTGCCCTTCTCAAAGGTCACGCCCCACAGGTCGCGCTGCGTCAGTTCGCCGGTGTATTTGATTTTCATGGAAACCACCCAAAGGGATGGGAGAGGCCCGAAAGCCTCCCCCTGCTGTCGTTACGGGGTTGCGACGTAGCCGGTCACAACACCCCACTGAACGCCGCTGGTGCCGCTGCCGTACAGGCATTTGTCAACCTTGCGGAGTTCCATGAAGCCGACGCCGTACTTGAAGCCGTAGTCGTCTTCTTTGCGAAGCGTGGTTTTCGTCCGCATGGCCCAAGCCGCGCCCAAGGCCTGGGTGCCGCAGAGATAGACGGGCGAGACCGTTGCGCTCGACGCCCCAACGGTGCCGATGTCGCCAATCTCGGGGATTTCCCGGATGACAACGCCGTCCCAATAGAGCGACGTGGTGCCGGTAAAGAGCGGGTTTTGCTTCCCGCGCTTTTCAGCGTCCTGCAAGACCGATGCCATGTCGTTCTTCAGATCACGGAAGGCCTTGTTGTCCACGAACATGACGAACGTTTCTTCGTCCTCGCCGTAGGTGAAGGGGCGAATCCCCTCGCCGTTGGCGACTGCCGCATCCTGCGCCATTGCCCGCATTTCCGACACAACGTCGCGGGTCAGCTTGTCGTTCGTGGCGTCCACGTTCAACAGAGAAGCCGAGTGATCGTTGCTCGAATTGTTGGACTGCGACGCCCCGAACAACACGCGGTCGCTGTTCGCTGCCAGCCATGCGTCCTTGTTCACCTCCGATGCCGAACCATACGCCACACCAGCAATCGACCCCAGGGCCGCGATGATGTCGTCGCGCAGGTAGCGCATTTGAAGGTCCATGAGCGCCTGACGACCGGCGTTGCGGATGTTGATCGGGGAGGCCTGCTCCTCCTCAACATTCACAAGCGTTGCGTCGCGAACCACAGCCACCGTGATTTGGTGGCCGTCATTCGGCAGGGCCTTCTCGTTCCCGACCAGATCGGACGAACCGTCATTCGGGCCGCCGGAACTGTCCAAGGCCCCGAGAAGCGGAATGGTGATCGCGTCACCCTTCTTTTTCGTCAGGTCCTCTTTCAGTTGGATGATCGCGTTCTGCGAGGTGCCCATGTACCGCTTGAATCGGTTGGCGCGGATATAGGCCGTGTGAGCTTTGTCGTCCCACTGCTTTACACGGTTTGCCGTGCTGATGGTGGTGCTTGCCATTGCCTCAGTTCCTTATGGCTGGCTCACCCGCCCAAAATGTCGTTCAAGGGCGTTGGCCCGGACCATTCCGGGGCCGTTCTTGAGCCAAGGTTGGGGTCAGATGCCAAAGACGGCGCTTTCGGCACCGACTTGACGTTCTCCGCCACCTGATTGGCTTGGATTTCCGCCAGAAGTTCTTGGCGAAGGCGCTCCTTGTAGGAGGCCAGATCACCACCGATTTCGGTGCTGATTTCCTCCAACTTGGCGCGCTCAAGATTTTGCTTGTGCCATGCACCAAGACGCCCCCAAGGGTCTTGCCCGCCTCGAAATTGATCGAGAACACCCGACTGCTGCGCAGCCTCAAACGCCTGGCTGATGACCTGGTCGCCATAACGCGCTCGCGCTTTGGCTTCCGAGATTTCTGCCGCCATATTGGCCTGCATCTGCGCCATCTGCTGCTGGAAAAACTTGGCCCCATCAGGGTCCAGAAAATCCGGCGGCGGCGCATTTTGCGCTTTCTCCAGTTCCGCCAAGCGGTCTTTGAGTTCACGGTTTTCGTCGCGAACTTGATGCAGCGCGG
>CAYLMZ010000183.1:0-2789 GCA_964385035.1 uncultured Loktanella sp. | reverse complement strand
AATCTCACAGGGTTATTATTGGCCCAAAAATATCCCGGGTGAGGCGCGGCACGCGCCGAGGGCAGCGCCCTGAGAAACCGACCCCTTGCAACAGGCACAACAGTCTGCATCACTCGGCAGGCAAACAAAGGACGCCGCAAATGCCCGAAGTCACCACCCACCAGGCCGAAGAAGACGCCCGTAATGAGGCCATCCAAATCTACGTGGACGGCAAGATCGTCCCCAAGGCCCAAGCCACAGTCAGCGTCTACGACAGTGGCTTCATGCTGGGTGATGGCGTTTGGGAGGGGCTCCGCCTCTACGAAGGCAAATGGGCATTTGTTGATGAACACATCGACCGGCTGTTCGAGGCGGCAAAAGCGATCGACCTCGATATCGGCATGGACCGGGCGGGCGTCATGCAAGCGTTAGAAGACACACGCGCCGCCAATCACATGACAACAGATGCACATGCGCGGCTGATGGTGACGCGCGGGATCAAGGTCCGTCCTTTCCAGCATCCCAGCCTGTCGCAATCGGGCCCGACCTTCGTGATCATCATGGAACACTCAAAACCCAAGATCCCGCGCCCGATCACACTGGCAACAGTGCCTCACCAGCGGGGGTTGCCCATGACACAAGACCCCAAACTGAATAGCCATTCGAAACTGAACTGCATTCTTGCGTGTATCGCCGCACAGAAAGCGGGCGCGGACGAGGCGTTGATGCTCGACGTGCATGGTTTCGTGAATACGACAAATGCCTGCAACTTCTTTATCGTCAAAAGCGGGACGGTCTGGACCAGTACGGGGGACTACTGCATGAACGGGATCACGCGGCAAAAGGTGATCGACCTCTGCCGGGCCAACGATATTCCGGTCCATGAACGCAACTATTCTCTGGTTGATGCTTATTCCGCAGACGAGGCTTTCCTCACCGGCACTTTCGGTGCGCAAACCCCGGTCAGTCACATCGATGGGCGGCAAATAGGAACCGGGGACTTGGGGCCAATGACAGCCAGACTGCGCGAGCTTTATAAAGAACTGGTGGCGCGGTCATGAAAGTCCAACTTGCCCGACGTTTTGCAGACGCGATGCCGCCAATGAAAATCGCCATGTGGTCAGGGCCGCGGAACCTCTCAACCGCCATGATGTATGCCTTTGGAAACCGCGCTGACTGCGCGATTTGGGACGAACCTTTCTATGCGCCTTATCTGGCTGCAACAGGCTTTGACCACCCTATGAAAGACCAGATCATCTCAGCCCATGAAACGGACCCGTCCCTTGTTGCGGCGCGCTGCGCTGGGACAATCCCCAACGGAAAAAAACTCTTTTATATGAAGCACATGCCGCATCATATGCTGGATGAGTTTCCGCTGGATTGGGCGCAGGATTGCATCAATATCCATCTCATCCGCCACCCCGCGCGGGTGATTGCCAGCTACGGCGCGAAACGAGAGGCCATGACGCTTCAGGACATTGGCTACCCGCAACAGACAGCACTTTATGACAAACTCGGTGGGGTTGTGATCGACAGCGCTGACATCCGCAAAGATCCTGAAACTATGCTAAAAAAACTATGCGATACCATAGGGTTAGACTTCGATCCCGCAATGCTGAACTGGCCGGCAGGGTCGCGCAAAGACGACGGTATCTGGGCAAGACACTGGTATAACGCGGTGCACCAAAGCACCGGCTTTGCAGGCGCAGAAGGCCCGCTGCCGCAACTCGACCCTGTACAAGAAAAAATGCGACACCTCGCGATGCCGCATTATAAAAAACTGGCGGATCAGAAACTCTAAGCCGTTGTTATTATTGGCCCAAAAATTTCCCGGGGGAGCGTAGCGGGGGCAGCGCCCCCTTAGCCCTTGCGATTTCGCGCAGCCAACAGCTTTAGCCGCAATGCGTTCAACTGGATAAAGCCTTGCGCATCGGTCTGATCATAAGCGCCCATGTCTTCTTCAAAAGTGACATGCGCCTCGGAATAAAGCGATTGGTCAGACCAACGGGCGACCGTATTTACCGAGCCTTTATAAAGCTTTACGCGCACGGTGCCGGAAACATGTTCTTGGCTTTTGTCGATCAGGGCCTGCAACATCTCGCGTTCTGGCGAGAACCAGAAACCGTTGTAAATCAGCTCAGCATAGCGCGGCATGATGCTGTCTTTCAGGTGCCCCGCGCCGCTGTCCAATGTGATCTGCTCGATGCCGCGGTGCGCCTCAAGCAACACAGTGCCCCCTGGCGTTTCATAGATGCCGCGAGACTTCATTCCGACAAAACGGTTTTCAACCAGATCGAGACGACCCACGCCGTGCTTGCCGCCAAGTTCATTGAGTTTGGTCAGGATTGTGGCCGGAGACATCCGCTCGCCATTGATCGCAACAGCATCGCCACGCTCGAACTCAATTTCGACCATTTCAGGGGTATCCGGTGCGTCCTCGGGGGCCACAGTGCGCTGATAGACGTATTCCGGTGCTTCTTCGGCGGGATCTTCCAGCACCTTCCCCTCAGAGGAGGTATGCAGCAGGTTCGCATCAACACTGAACGGGGCCTCGCCGCGTTTGTCTTTGGCAATCTGGATTTGATGCTTTTCGGCAAACTCGATCAGTTTGGTCCGGCTGCCCAGATCCCATTCGCGCCAAGGGGCGACAACCTGAATTTCGGGGTTCAGGGCGTATGCAGCCAACTCAAAGCGCACCTGATCGTTGCCTTTACCCGTCGCACCATGGGACACCGCATCAGCACCCTCGGCGGCGGCAATCTCGACCAAACGCTTTGAAATCAACGGACGGGCGATGGACGTGCCCAGCA
>CAYLMZ010000182.1:0-2791 GCA_964385035.1 uncultured Loktanella sp. | reverse complement strand
CAGGCGCAAAATAGGTCCACGATCCGTGAGTGTGCTGCACGGGACGGTCCACGTCGTCGCCATGTGCAGTTGATTTGAACAGGGTCTGTTCCCGTGGTTCCCAATCTTCGGGCATCTTGCCCTTGGGTGGCTCCAGAACACCGCGATAAATCAGGCCCTTACCGTCAAGCTCGGCAATCGCGTCTTCGATCAAGCCGGTGCCATAGAGAGACTTTTCACTAAAGAAATTGTCCATCGTGACGCCAAGTGCGGCCAGATCGGCACGGATCAGGTCCATCATGGCTTCGGTGCCAAACTCTCTCACCTCTGTCAGCCAGACATCTTCGCCCTGACCGACGTAGGCATCGCCCACCTTGTCCTTGAGCGCGTGACCCACCGGGATCAAGTAATCACCCGGATAGGTCCCATCCTCGAATGCGACCTCTTGGCCGTGCGCTTCGAGATACCGCAGGTACACAGACCGCGCGAGCACATCGACCTGCGCACCACCATCATTGATGTAATATTCCTTGGTGACGTCATAGCCCGCGTAGTCCAAGAGCCGCGCCAGCGCATCGCCAAAGACAGCGCCGCGCGTATGGCCAACGTGCAAGGGGCCGGTGGGGTTGGCCGAAACATACTCGACCATCGTCTTTTTGCCCTGACCCATTGTGGACTGGCCGAACGTCGCATCAGACAAGGCGGCCCTGACAACGCCCTGCCAGACCGACGGGACCAGCCGCATGTTCAGAAAACCCGGTCCCGCGACCTCTGCCGTGGCGATCTGGCTGTCCTCTTGCAGCTTGGCTGCCAGCGCCTCGGCAATGACGCGCGGGTTCATTTTGGCGGGTTTCGCCAGAACCATTGCCGCATTGGTTGCCATATCACCATGCGCTGCATCGCGTGGCGGCTCGACCGTGACATTGGCAGTCTCTAAACCAGCAGGCAGCGTTCCTTCCGCGACCAAAGCGTCAAGACATGCCAGCACACGGGTGCGAATATCAGCAAAGAGGTTCATTTTTGCGTCCTTCAAGGGTTCGGCTGGGGGTTTACCACCCTCCACCCGTGGAGCAAGGGGCGTTTTCGCGTCTAGTTGCCGTCGATCACACCAGAAGGGATGTCCTCGCCCCCGATCAGGCGTTTGTGTTCCTGAATTGCAAAACGGTCGGTCATACCTGCGATGTAATCAGCAACGATCCGCGCCAACGCTGTTGTGTCGGGCGCTTCTTCTACATCCTTGCGCCATTGCTTTGGCAATTCACCGGTGTTTTCCATGAAGAACGGGAACAGATCATTGATCATTTTTGTGACCACAACCCGCATCTCGACCACGACGGGGGCGCGATACATACGCTCAAACAGGAACTTGCGGATGACCTTCAGGTCCGTCCAAAGCTCTGGCGAGAACTGCACCATCATCCGTCCCGCGTGGCGCACATCATGCACACTGGCAGGCCCGTAGTCGGCAAGGTTGCGACGGCTCACGGTGATCACATCTTCCACCAAGACACCAAAGAACCGGCGCAAGGCCTCGTGTCTGCGACGATAGTAATTGAGGCCGGGATACTTGGCATCTACCCGCGCAAAGCAGTCGCGTAGGATCGGCAATTCGGCCAACTCGTCCGTGCTGAAAAGCTCCGCCCGCAACCCGTCATGCAGATCGTGATTATTGTAGGCGATATCATCGGCCAAGGCAGCCGCCTGCGCCTCTGCACTTGCGTGGGTGTTCAGTTCCAGATCATGCCGGGCGTTGTAAGCAGCAAGCGCATAAGGAATATCGCCCGTCACAGGGCCATTGTGTTTGGCAATCCCCTCAAGGCTTTCCCATGTGAGGTTCAGCCCGTCCCATTCTGCGTAGTGCCGTTCAAGCGAGGTCACGATATGAAGCGCTTGAGCATTGTGATCAAATCCACCGTAGGGCTGCATCAGGGCATCCAGCGCCTCTTCACCGGTATGCCCAAAGGGCGTGTGGCCCAGATCATGGGCCAGAGCCACGGCCTCGGTCAGTTCCACATTCAGATCCAAGGCGGCAGCGACGGTCCGCGCCACCTGTGCGACCTCGATGGAATGGGTCAGACGGGTGCGGAAATAATCGCCTTCGTGTTCGATAAACACTTGGGTCTTGTGCTTGAGCCGCCGAAAAGCGCTTGCATGAATGATCCGGTCACGGTCGCGCTGAAAGGGTGAGCGGAAGGTGCTTTCCTGCTCAGGATAAAGCCGCCCGCGCGGGTTCGCGGGATCGGTCGCATAGGGCGCTGCCATTGATTTGCCTGTCTTGTCGGTTTTGCCTGCCCCACCTATATTGCAAAGAGAAGCAAACGAATAGGCCATCCGATGTTCACCGTCCCACCAAAAGTCACGCCGCGCGCTTTTGAACGCCTTTCCGAGATTGGGGCCGCTGCGCAAGGCAAAGCATTGCGGGTCGCCGTCGAAGGTGGCGGGTGTTCAGGCTTTCAGTATGAGATTGACCTCGACGACCCGAAAGACGACGATTTGGTCTTGTCTGAGCAGGGCGAAAAAGTCGTGATCGACAGCGTCTCCCTGCCCTTTTTGGCCGATGCAGTGATTGATTTCAGTGAAGAGTTGATTGGTGCTCGCTTTGTGATCAACAACCCGAATGCAACGTCTTCTTGCGGGTGTGGGACGTCGTTTTCGATGTGATCTTGCGCCCGCCCCCCGCCTGCGGCACAACTGGCACAAGGGGGTCGGCATATGAAAATCGCGACGTTCAACATCAACGGGATCAAAGCCCGTATCGGCGCCCTGACCGACTGGCTGGATGAGGCGCAGCCTGATGTCGCGGTCTTGCAAG
>CAYLMZ010000181.1:0-2845 GCA_964385035.1 uncultured Loktanella sp. | reverse complement strand
AGCACCGCTTTGGGGTTCCCGAGGATCACGGCAAGCCCGGCGACAAACCCCGCCCACATGCCCGGCCGGGTCAGCCGGCTATTGGCCGAGAGCGCCCCGCCTGCGTGCCGGATCAACCCGATGCCCATGACAATAAAGACCACAACGGCAACCCACTTGAGCACCAGCATGAACCCAGAAAACACCGAGACCAGCCAAGCCACCCCCAGCACGGCGACAAGCGGCCAGAAGATATCACCAATGGCGACCCCAAGGGCCAGAGGCCATGCCGCCTGAAACCCGCCTGACAGTGACCGCGCAAGCAAAGCCACCCAAACCGGACCGGGTGTCATAAAGAGGATCAGAAGCGCCCCTGCATAGAGCAGCAATTCGTATGGGGTGATGGTCATGTCAGAATAGATGTCCCAGAAGGTCAACTTCCGCCAGATCATCCCATGGCCTGTCCGTCAATGGCATCACTTGCAGATACTGCGTTGGCGCGCTGATGACACGTTCGGACCGCCCGTTTTCGATAACCGTATAGCGCAGCCTGTTCGTCACAGGCCGAAAGCCGTTCTTTGCATAGATGGGGTGGTCCCCGAAGAGCAGGATAAATGCCGCCTGTGTTTGTCGGGCGACCTGAAGACTGCGTGCAAGTAGCTGACCCGCGATCCCCTGCCCTGCATAGTCGGGTCCGGTGGCGACCTCTGCCAGGCCGATGATGGGGATATCTTCGTCCGCGATGCGCACCGCACGAAAACACAGCGCGATATGCCCGACCAGAGCGCCATCAATCCGCCCCATAACCCGCAAATGGTGGCGCTGCTTGTAGTAGGACCGTCCCTCGAACCCGTCATCATCGATGGCCCCGAAAGCTGCTGACAGAAGTGTCGCGATGTCCTGATCTTCTGCGAGGGTCAGTGTCAGCTCGTCACGTGTCGTGATATCAATCTTGGGCAAGTGTAAGGGTTCCGTCGGGGTGGAGTGTCCAGAATGGATTGTGGGCTGTTTCCCACACGTGGCCGTCAGGATCAGCGTAGTAGCTGGAATACCCGCCCCATTCCATGGCGTTTGGCGCTGCAATTGGCGTTGCACCTGCGGCGATTGCACGGGCATAGGCAGCGTCCACCTCTGCCCTGTTCGCCATGTTTTGCGCCAAGGTGATCGCCCCAGTTCCCAGTTCGGAAACGGGTCGGCCTTGCTCTTTGGCGAGCCCTGCGCGGCTGAAAAGCCCAAGCGCCATCCCATGCATCTGGTAGAAGACCACCTGACCCGGCACCTCGTCCCCCGGCACCCAGCCAAGCGCTTCGTAGAAGGCTTTGGCGCGGGCGAGGTCATCCACGCCGAGCGTGATCAGTGAAACGCGTTGTGGTGTCATGGGCTGTCCTTTTGCGTGGTGACCGACTGGCCTTCGGTTTCTGTCACTTCGATATATTGCGCCCGCTTGTCCAGTTCCGAGAATAGCTCTGGCCCTGTGCCGGTCATGATCGCTTGCGCCCCCAAGGCGCTGATCTCGTCATAGAGCGCGGCCCGCCTGCCTGCGTCAAGGTGGGCTGCGACTTCGTCCAGCAAAAGGATCGGGGCAGCCCCGAAATCGCGCGCAAGCGCCCGCCCGTTGGCAAGGATCAGACTAATGAGAAGTGCCTTTTGTTCGCCCGTCGAACAATCGCGGGCGGGCATGGCTTTGTCAGTGTAGATCGCTTCAAGGTCTGCCCTGTGGGGGCCAATCAGTGTCCGCCCTGCTGCCATGTCGCGGGGGCGGTTATCGGCAAAGGCCTGACCAAGATCGTCCGGGATCGGCTCTGCGTGGGTGATGGACAGCGCGGCGGTAGGAAAGGCCGTTTCGGCACCTGCTTGCGCCGTGGTCAGTTCTGCGATAGCGCGGTTGCGGTTGGCCATGATCACCGCACCGGCCTCGGCCATCTGGGCCTCAATCGCGGCATACCAATGGGCGTCGCGCACCATGTCTTTGAGCAGGCGGTTCCGTTCGCGCATGGCCTTTTCGTAGGACAACACTGCCTCGGCATGGTTTGGCTCAAAGCTTAAGGTCGCACGGTCCAAGAAACGCCTCCGCCCCTCGGCGCCTTCGATCCAGAGCCGATCCATGGATGGCACTAGCCATAGCATGCGCCCGATCCGCCCAAGGGCGGTTTGCGGGGCCTGTTTGTCGTCAATGCGGAGTTGGCGGGGCTGGCCTGCCTCGGCCCATGTCTCAAGTTCGTGGGTTTGGTTGAGCGATTGCAACACGCCGGTGATCTTCCAGCCCAGCGCCTCGGGCCTGCGGGTCAGATCATCGGCAGCGGCACGGCGCAGGCCCCGACCGGGCGACAACAGCGAGACCGCTTCGAGGATATTCGTCTTGCCCGCCCCGTTGGGCCCGTAGATCGCGACAGGCCGGCCATCAAGCGCAAGCTCCGCCCGCTTGTGGCTGCGGAAATGCGAGAGGGTGAGGTCTCTGATCGCGAGGCGTGTCATCGGTGGTCAGCAGGATTTTCAAAAACCCTGATCCAAAAATCTGCGCAGATTTTTGGGGCGGTCACACGCGCATCGGCATGACGACATAGACAGCCGATGTATCGTTGCCTTCGCGCATCAGTGTTGGATCACCGGAAGAGTTGAACATGAACACTGCGTTCTCGCGATCCACCTGACTGGCGATTTCCAGCAGGTATTTGGCGTTGAAACCAATCTCGAGACGTTCGTCACCATAAGCCACGGCCAATTCTTCTTCGGCCGCGCCGCTGTCAGGCGCGTTCACGGACAGCACGAGCCGGTCTTCGTCGAGCGACAGTTTCACAGCGCGGGACCGTTCCGAGGATACAGTTGCCACACGGTCAACTGCGCGCGCAAATTCAGCGGCGTCAAC
>CAYLMZ010000180.1:0-2859 GCA_964385035.1 uncultured Loktanella sp. | reverse complement strand
CCGTTATGTCCTTGATAAAGAAGGTGTTCTTGACCCCAGCCGCATGCATCCGCGCCTTGATCCCCGCCCTGATGATCAGCCGGGATACATGGCCGAGATCGGGCTCGACGCCGCAAACAAAGCCCTCGCCCAAGCCGGGGTCGCCGCCGCAGATGTCGACCTGATCCTCTGCGCCGCCTCCAACATGGAGCGCGCCTACCCCGCGATTGCGGTGGAAATCCAAGCCCTTCTGGGCGCGGGCGGCTTTGCCTACGACATGAACGTTGCCTGTTCCAGCGCCACGTTCGGCATCCAGACCGCCGCGGACATGATCCGCGCAGGCTCGATCAAACGCGCCCTCGTGATCAATCCCGAAATCTGCTCGGCCCATCTGGAATGGCGGGACCGCGACTGCCATTTCATCTTCGGCGATGTGGCGACGGCGACCCTTCTGGAACGGGACGAGGACCTCGAAAAGCCGAACTTCAAGGTTCTCTCAACCCGCTGCGCCACCCAATTCAGCAACAATATCCGCAACAATAACGGCTACTTACGCCGAACACAGGACCGCATGGAAGATCGCCGCGACATGCAGTTCATGCAAAACGGGCGCAAGGTGTTCAAAGAGGTGCTGCCGCTGGTCAGCAAACATATCCTCGATCACCTGGAGGACACAGGGGTCGCAGCAACAGACCTGCGTCGGCTCTGGTTGCATCAGGCCAACAAAACGATGAACGACTATATCGGCAAAAAGGTTCTGGGCCGCACGCCAGAGCCCGCCGAACAACCAAACATCCTGCAAGACTACGCGAATACGTCTTCAGCAGGGTCAATCATCGCTTTTTCGCAAAACTCGGATGATATGACGCCCGGCGACAAGGGACTGATTTGCTCTTTCGGTGCGGGGTATTCTGTGGGATCAGTTGTGGTAGAGCGCGCCTAAGCGCTTGACACGAAAAGGGGCTCCCATGACAAAGGCTTTGTTAACCGTTGCCGCGCTATTCTTGCTGACCGCCTGCGGTGTGCCCTTCGTGCCCTTGATCTAGCTACTGACGCGCTTGTGGACATCTTCGAGCGTTTCGACCCGCTCTGAATACCTGTCCGTCAGCATCTCATTGCGACCACGGGTCATGACCGTAAACTGTGCCAGCTCCTGCATCACATCCACGATGCGGTTGTAATAGGGCGATGGCTTCATGCGCCCGCCCTCAAACTCCTGCCACGCCTTGGCGACAGAGGATTGGTTAGGAATCGTGATCAGACGCATCCAGCGGCCCAAGATACGCAGCTGGTTCACGGTGTTAAACGACTGCGATCCGCCACAGACCTGCATCACGGCCAAGGTTTTGCCTTGAGTGGGGCGGATGCCGCCGATCGGCGATAGGGGAATCCAGTCAATCTGGGTCTTCATGATTCCGGTCATCGCGCCATGACGTTCAGGGCTGGACCAGACCATCCCTTCGGACCACATCACAAGCTCGCGCAGCTCGGCCACCTTGGGATGATCCGCATCCGCATCATCCGGCAAGGGCAAACCGGAGGGATCAAAAAACCGCGTCTCGCAACCAAGCGCACGCAACACCCGCGCGCCTTCTTCTGCCGCCATCCGCGAATAGCTTGTGGCACGCAATGACCCGTACAAAAGCAAAATACGCGGCGGATGTTGGGGGCCATCAGGACCGGCAAGGGCAGCGACATCCAAAGGCGGCAGCGCCTCTGGCACCAGATGGGGCATATCGTCCGCGTCCACCGTCATCAGCCGCTTTCCTCAAGATGCAGCTTCATATCGACCAGCACCTGCTGCAGCGCGACCGTTTCCCGCAAGAGCCGCTTGGCTTCATTGATCGAAATGACACCATCGGCAATCGATTGATTATACTCAGCCATCAAAAGCGCAAACCGCTGGCTGAGCTTGATCACATCGGAATTGATTTCACCCTCATCGGTGTTCCGCTTGGCCTTGTCATAAGACAAAGTGATCCCGCGCAATTCGGCCAAAGCAGACGTGACATGCGGATAGCCGGACGCAGCCTCAAGTGCAGCGACAGCATCAACAGGCATAAAGCGATCACTATGCTCATCACTGTCCGAATAGTAGCGACCCAGTGTTGCTTTGGACTTTCCCGTCAACTCACATGCAGCCTCGATGCCGACGTCCTTTACCAAAGCCTCAGTATGCTTTTTGAGGTAACTGCCATAACCCGCCATGCGTGCATCCCCTTTGAACGCTATACTTCTGCGCAGGGGGAAACCCTGCCATGCATTCCCATTAAATTGAAATCGACCGGATGTCATCGTCAAAGGGCCCAGTGTGTTGGGGTGACGTAACGAGTATTCGCGCAAACTGCGTGAATGGTGCAGGTGGCGGTCAACCACTCCCCCATGAGGTCCTGTCGCCTCATGTTCCCTCGGCGGGATGATCGTCACCTTTTGCGTCGGTCTTGCCTTCATGGCAGGACCGACGCTAAGGACGGCTCATGGCCAAACTCTACTTCAATTATTCCACGATGAACGCCGGCAAATCGACGGTGCTCTTGCAAGCCTCGCACAACTATATTGAACGGGGGATGCAGACCTATCTGCTCACCGCCCAATTCGATAACCGCGCGGGTGAGGGCAGGATCGGCAGCCGGATCGGAATCGGCGCGGATGCGGATACATTCACCGCTGGCGAAGACCTCTTTGCCAAGATCGCAGCACGACTTGCGGCAGGCCCCTGTGCGTGTGTTTTCATCGACGAGGCGCAGTTCCTCGAACGCGATCAAGTCTGGCAGTTGGCCCGTGCCGTAGACGACCTGAAAGTCCCTGTGATGGCATTTGGCCTGCGGGTTGATTTTATGGGCGAGCTCTTTCCCGGCTCAGCCGCCCTCCTCGCGCTGG
>CAYLMZ010000179.1:0-2867 GCA_964385035.1 uncultured Loktanella sp. | reverse complement strand
GCCGCCAGTCCGCCATCCCATTCAGCACGCCAAAGAACTGCGCCCAGCGTGCCGATAGTCAGCAATAGGACCAGCCCCGCCGCAGCAAAGGCTGGTCCTTTCGCGTTTATTGGGACAGCGCTGTGCGCCATTCATCCAATGCCACGTCACGAACGGCAGCGGCTTCTTCCGGAGATTTCAGCAGCGAAGTGGCTGGCGTCACCAAAGTCTCAAACCCTTCAGGCAAGCCGCCCGCAGGTGTCACAGCCGGATACATCCAGTTGGTTGTCGGGATCACGCCTTGGAACCCTTCGGTGACCATGAAGGCCATAAAGGCATCCGCCAGCTCTGGCTGATCGGTGCTGGCAACTTTGCCCGCAACCTCGACCTGCATGTAGTGCCCTTCGTCAAAGGCCCATGCCACCTTGCTATCATCTTCTTCAGCGATCAGGTGATAGGCAGGGGATGTCGTGTAAGACAGCACTGCGTCGGCTTCGCCCTCAAGGAACATGCCATAGGCTTCGGACCAACCGGGCGTCACGGTGACCACGTTGTCAGCCAAATCGGCCCAAACATCGGCAGCACCGTCGCCATAGGCCGCCTTGACCCACATCAGCAGACCCAGACCGGGCGTGGAAGACCGTGGGTCCTGAATGACAATCTTGGTGTCGCTTGCCGCCAGTTCTGTCAATGACGAGATAGCAGGCGCATCCGCATTGGCGACAAAGGCAAAGTAACCCCAGTCGAAAGGCAGAAACTCTGCATCATCCCAGGCAATCGGCAGGTCCAGATCAGCCTCAACCCCATGCGGCGCAAAAAGACCCGTTTCACGGGCAGCCGCAGTCAGGTTCGTATCCAGACCAAGCACGATATCGGCATCAGTGCGCGGGCCTTCCAACTGCAAACGGGCCAGCAGGGCTGCACCATCGCCCGCGCCGACAAATTGCAGATCACAGGCGCATGTTTCTTCAAAAGCCGCCTCGATCGCGGGGCCGGGGCCCCAGTCGCTGGTAAAGCTGTCGTATGTGTAGACTTGCAGGACAGGGGTGTCTGCAACGGCGCTAGTGGCCGCGAATGCAAGTCCCGCAACAGCTGTCAGATAGGTGGTGTTTTTCATCGTATCCTCCAAATGCGACGGGCGGATTGGGGGATAGCGGGATTGCTAAACCTTCCCTCCGCCGGTCTTAACCGGTTCAGGTTCAACGGGTCCGCGCGATGCGCATCTCAGCCGGAATTGGCCCCCCGAGGTGAGGTTTAGGTAGAACGGATCGCGCAGACTGACAAGGGAAACCTCTTGAGCCTTTTTGCCACCCCCGCTAGACCCGAACAGCAATCAAAGGGGCAGGCTTATGTCGATCAACAGTTTCGGACATCTCTACCGCTTCACCACCTGGGGTGAAAGCCACGGACCTGCCTTGGGTGCGACCGTTGACGGCTGCCCGCCGAATGTCCCGCTTGAGCCTGCGATGATCCAGCAATGGATGGACAAGCGCCGCCCGGGTCTGAACAAGAACACCACGCAGCGCAATGAACCCGACGCAGTAAAAATCCTGTCCGGTGTGTTCGAGGGCAAGACAACCGGCACCACGATCCAACTGATGATCGAAAACACGGACCAACGGTCCAAGGACTACGGCGATATCGCCAACACCTTCCGCCCCGGTCACGCCGACATCACCTATCACCAGAAATATGGCATTCGTGACTATCGTGGCGGGGGACGGTCCTCTGCCCGCGAAACAGCGGCCCGTGTCGCCGCAGGTGGCGTCGCGCGCGAAGCGATCAAGGCGATTGCCCCAAACGTCCAGATTAAGGGCTACATGACCCAGATGGGCACCAAGACCATCGACCGCGACCGGACGGATTGGGACCAGATCGATCAAAACGATTTCTTCTGCCCCGATGCGCAGGCAGCGGCAGAATGGAACGACTATCTAGCGTGGCTGCGCAAGGATGATCACAACTCCGTCGGGGCGATCATCGAAGTCGTTGCCCGTGGCGTGCCTGCCGGGATCGGGGCGCCGGTCTATGGCAAGCTTGATACCGATTTGGCGGCTGCAATGATGTCGATCAACGCTGTCAAAGGCGTCGAGATTGGCGAAGGCATGGCCGCTGCCGCTCTGACAGGGCGCGACAACGCGGATGAGATTTTCATGGGGCCTGATGGGCCGGAGTATTCGTCAAATCATGCTGGCGGGATTCTCGGCGGGATCAGCACGGGCCAAGACATCGTAGTGCGTTTCGCGGTTAAACCGACATCGTCGATCCTGTCGCCGCGCAAATCGATCCGCATGGATGGGACGCCGACGGAGGTCATCACGAAGGGCCGCCACGATCCGTGTGTGGGCATTCGTGCAGTGCCTGTGGGTGAGGCGATGATGGCCTGTGTGATCTTGGATCACCTGCTCTTGGATCGCGGACAGACAGGCGGCGTACGCGGGCAGATCGGTTAAAACCCCAGCTATTAGGGCATAGTCTACGACGCAGCCTCAAGCGCCAAATCCATCAGCGCCTGAATATCCCCGCGCGAGGTGCGCGCGACAACACGGCCCAATTCCTCATCACCGCGCAAGACAACCAGTGTCGAGCGGCGTGGGATGTTGAGCTCCAACGCCAGATCACCACGCCCGTATTGATCCCAATCGACGTTGACGAAAGTAATCGCGTTATAGGCATCATTTTCGGCCCGCAGCCCGCCAATCACACGCTCTTGCGCGCGGCAGGTCGTACACCAATCCGCTTTGAAATCAACGAATACGGTTTCACCCGCGGCAAGGCGCTCTTTCACCAAGCCGGGGGTGTAGTCCAAAGTCTCGGCCGCACGGGCAACAGCAGGAACCAGCGCAGTTGCAGCGGTAAGGGCAATAAAGTCACGACGTTTCATGAAA
>CAYLMZ010000178.1:0-2885 GCA_964385035.1 uncultured Loktanella sp. | reverse complement strand
GGTCTGAAACTGGAAGTGTCGGGTGATGCCAATGACTATGTCGGCAAGGGTCTGTCGGGTGGCACGATTGTTGTGCGACCGCCGATGGTCAGCCCGCTGGTCGCCGCCGAGAATACGATCATCGGGAATACGGTCCTTTATGGTGCGACGGATGGTTATCTCTTTGCTGCCGGGCGCGCGGGTGAGCGATTTGCCGTCCGGAACTCTGGCGCGAAGGTCGTGATTGAGGGCTGCGGCACGAACGGGTGTGAATATATGACCGGCGGTGTGGCTGTCATTCTGGGTGAGATCGGTGCCAACTTTGGTGCCGGTATGACCGGTGGTATGGCCTATCTTTATGATCCGAAAGGTCAGGCTGCCCCACTGATGAACATGGAGACGTTGGTCACGTGCCCCGTCACCGTGGATCATTGGGAAGCCCAGCTCAAAGGCTTGATCGAGCGTCATGCGGCCGAGACCGGGAGTGTGAAGGCCGCTGATATCCTGCAGCACTGGGATGTGGAAAAGGCGAACTTTATTCAGGTTTGTCCAAAAGAGATGCTGGTGCATCTGCCGCATCCGCTGAGCATTGAGGAAACCGCGATCCCTGCGGAATAAAAGACACGCCCCTGCAAGTGATCGCTTGCGGGGGCGTTGACGTTTTGGGGCCTGCCATGGCTTATGGGGGGTGATGGCAGAGCAGAGCAAAACGCGGGCCAAAGGCAAAAAGCCAGCCCCGAAAAAGAAAACCGCGAAGAAGAAAGAGGAACAGCCCGGGCTGTTTCTGCGCGCGCGCCGGTTTACCCGCCGCGTGGTGATGTGGTCTGTTCTGGGGGTTGCGGGTTTTGTCCTGCTCTGGACCCTGCTTTATGCCCTGATCAATCCGCCCACGACGCCTTATATGTTCTCGGAAAGTCGTCGTTTGGGTGGTGTGGAACAGGAATGGGTCCCGAT
Source organism: uncultured Loktanella sp. (assembly GCA_964385035.1). Classification (GTDB taxonomy): domain Bacteria; phylum Pseudomonadota; class Alphaproteobacteria; order Rhodobacterales; family Rhodobacteraceae; genus Yoonia. The sequence continues at coordinate 1,952 of CAYLMZ010000178.1, read as the reverse complement.
TGACGATGTCGCCCCGATCATGGCCCGTGCTGTTGTGGCCGCGGAGGACGCCAATTTCTGTCTGCATTGGGGATTGGACGTGAATGCCATCCGTACGGCGGTGGAGCGCGGGCGTGGCGGTGCCTCGACCATTTCGCAGCAGGTCGTCAAAAACGTCTATCTTTGGCACGGTCGGTCATGGTCGCGCAAAGCGATTGAGGCCCTTTGGACCCCTGTAACAGAGGCCATGTGGTCAAAGCGCCGGATTGTGGAGCTTTATCTGAATATCGCGGAGTTTGATGAAGGTGTGTTTGGTGTCCAAGCGGCGGCCCGCCATTACTTTGGTGTGGATGCGGCGGATCTCAGCCGTGTGCAAGCCGCCCGATTGGCGGCGATTTTGCCCGCCCCGAAGGCGCGATCTGCCAGCAATCCCAGTACATTTACCCGCAATCGTGCGGCTTCGATCCTGTCGGGTGCTGATACGATTGCCGCCGATGGGCGCGCGGATTGTTTCGAAAGCTGACCTGATTACATTGATCTGTTGCCCTGCATGCGGCATTGAAGAGTGACTGATTTCGTGAGCCATTGATGAATACGCTATACCATTACGCCCTCTCGCCCTTTTGTCGCAAAGTCCGGCTGTCTTTGGCCGAAAAGAAGATTGAAGTCGGCTTGGTCGAGGAACGCTATTGGGAACGCGACGCCGAGTTCGTCCGCCGCAACCCTGCTGGCAAAGTCCCTGTCTTGAAGATGGACGGGATGACGATGGCCGACAGCGCAGCGATCTGTGAGTATATCGAAGAGGCTTATCCTGATCCGCCCTTGTTGCCCAAAGACCCCAAGGCCCGTTTTGAGGCCCGTCGTCTGGTCGCGTGGTTTGATGACAAATTCTACCATGAAGTCACCACCAAGCTGACCGGAGAACGCGTGAACCGGAAGGTGATGGGCACAGGCTATCCTGACAGTTCCAACGTTAAGGCCGGTGCGAAGGCGATCAAATATCACCTCGATTATATGGCGCATCTCTTGGAAGATCGCCGTTGGTTGGCGGGCAATGCGATGACTTTGGCCGATTTCGCTGCGGCTGCCCAATTGTCGTGTCTCGATTATACCAGTGATGTTGATTGGCATCGTCACGAGGCCGTCAAGGATTGGTACGCCAAGATTAAATCCCGCCCTGCTTTCCGGTCTGTTCTGGCCGATGAGGTGCCCGGGTTTACACCTGCGGCGCATTATGCGGACCTTGATTTTTAAAGGGCGCTGCCCTCGACCCTTCGGGTCTCACCCGAGGTATTCTTGAACATGAGAAGTTTGAAGGACCGTTTGCAGGATTTCGCCCTTGAAGCGGGGTTCGCTGGCATGGGTGTTTGTCGTCCGGATGCGGTGCCGGAATTGCCTGCGCGGTTGCGCGGCTTTGTTGACGCGGGGATGCACGGCCAGATGGGCTGGATGGCCGAGCGGATGGCGTGGCGTGCTGATCCTGCTGCGTTATGGCCTGAGGCGCGGTCGGTCGTGATGCTGGCTGAGAATTACGCCCCAGATCATGATCCTTTGGCTGTGCTGGATGAGCCGGATCGTGCGGCGATCAGTGTCTATGCCCAGCACAAGGACTATCACGATGTGGTCAAGAAACGCCTCAAGAAGGTCGGGCGCTGGCTGATTGATCAGGTGGACGGGGCCGAGATCAAGGTTTTCGTGGATACCGCCCCGGTGATGGAAAAGCCCTTGGCGCAAGCTGCCGGTTTGGGGTGGCAGGGCAAGCATACGAACCTGCTGTCTCGTGATCTGGGCAACTGGTTCTTTTTGGGTGCGATTTTCACCACTGTTGATCTGGACCCGGACGCGGCTGACGTCAGCCATTGTGGATCGTGTACGGCCTGTCTGGATATCTGTCCGACCAGTGCCTTTCCTGCCCCTTACCAGTTGGACGCCCGTCGTTGCATTTCGTATCTGACGATTGAGCATAAAGGCCC
>CAYLMZ010000177.1:0-2885 GCA_964385035.1 uncultured Loktanella sp. | reverse complement strand
GGCGCATCCGGTCGATCTGTTCGTTGATCTGGGATTCTTTCTCGATATAGGTGTCGGAGCGCGGCACATAGGCTTCGGGTTGGTAGTAGTCGTAGTAGCTGACAAAGTATTCGACCGCGTTGTCGGGGAAGAAGCCCTTGAACTCGCCGTAAAGCTGGGCTGCGAGCGTCTTGTTTGGCGCGAGGATGATTGCGGGTCGCTGGGTTTCTTCGATGATCTTGGCCATCGTAAATGTTTTGCCCGTGCCTGTTGCGCCGAGCAAGACTTGCGACCGCTCACCGTCCAGCACGCCTTGTGCGAGTTCCTTGATCGCTGTGGGTTGGTCGCCTGCTGGATCAAACTCTGTGCTCAGCACGAATTGCTTGCCGCCTTCGAGCTTTTCGCGGGTTTTCACGTCCGGAGCCGGGTTTGCAAGAAACTGCTTTGTTTCTGAACGGTCGGTTTGTGCGTAGGCCATGGGGTGTCCTTTGTCAGGCCTCTATAGTTGATGTTCTGGACGGGGGGTTCAAGGGTGGCTCCTGACAGGAGATGTCAGTAGGATGCTCACGGCCCTGTGTCTTTTCGATCTTTTCGGAAATGTGCTAGGGTCGTCTCCGGGAAAAAGGGATGAGGGATCGATGAGACGCCTCTTGATGATTGTGACCACGCTGATGGGTTGGGCCGGTTTGGCGCAGGCTGAGATACAGCAGTTCCAGTCCCCTTCTGGCAACATTCGCTGCCTCGTTTCGGTCACTGAGGTTGCCGGTGTTCGCTGCGATCTTGAAGTCGACAGACAGTCCTACACGGATCGTCCGGCGTCTTGTGAGGGCGATTGGGGGAGGTCATTTGTTGTCCTGCGTGCTGGTGAGGGTTTGTTGAACTGCGCGCGCGAGGCGATTGATGATGCGTCCGTGTCGATGATCTTGCCTTATGGCGGGTCATTGGATTTGGGCGGGATCACTTGCCTGTCCGAGACAACGGGGATGACATGCACCAATGCAGAGGGAGGTGGGTTCTCAGTGCGGCGCGCAGAGCAGCGTATTTTCTAGCCCCTCTTTGTTGACCTTTGGAGGCCGATGCCTCACCTCATGTGGAACAGTAAATGAGGTGCATCCATGTCTGACTATATTGATCCTGAAAAGCTTGACCGATTGGCAGAGGTTGCTGTGCGCACTGGGGTGAACCTGCAACCCGGGCAGGATTTGGTGATAACCGCCCCGATGGCAGCTTTGGACCTTGTGCGCCGGATCGCCGTGCATGCCTACAAGGCGGGGGCTGGCATCGTCACACCTTTCTTCAACGATGATGCGATCACATTGGCCCGCTATGAGCATGCGCCGGATGAGAGTTTTGATCGCGCCCCTGAATGGCTGTTCGAAGGGATGGCCGCTGCTTTCAAGTCAGGTGCTGCGCGCATGGCGATTACAGGTGATGATCCGATGCTCTTGGCGGAACAGGACCCGGCCAAGGTGGCGCGTCTGAGCAAAGCCACGTCGATTGCTGCCAAACCTGCGATGAACCCCATTGTTGGGTTTGAGGTGAATTGGAATATCGTCGCCTATCCAGGCGCTGCCTGGGCGTCCCGCGTTTATCCTGACCTGCCGGTTGAGGAAGCCCAAGGCAGGCTCATGGACGCGATTTATGATGCGTCTCGCTTGGATGGTGATGATCCGGTGGCCAATTGGGCGGAACACACCGCCAACCTCAAGGAACGTGTGAACTGGCTGAATGCCCAGAATTTTGCGGCGTTGCATTACACTGGGCCCGGCACCGATCTTCACCTTGGTTTGGCTGAGGGCCATATCTGGAAGGGCGGCGCGTCGCCTGCACTAAACGGTGTGACGTGTCAGCCCAATATCCCGACCGAAGAGGTCTTTACCTGTCCGCATGCCTATAAGGTCGAGGGCGAAGTGTCGGCGACCAAGCCGCTTGCCCATCAGGGCAATGTGATTGAGAATATCAAGGTCCGCTTTGAGGCTGGCAAGATTGTGGAGGCAACTGCCACCAAGGGTGAGGACATCCTTAAGCAGCTGCTCGCCACCGATGATGGCGCCAGCCGAATTGGTGAAGTTGCTTTGGTCCCGCATTCCAGCCCGATCAGTCAGTCGGGGACCCTGTTTTACAACACGCTGTTTGATGAGAACGCCTCTTGCCATATCGCGCTGGGCCAGTGCTATGCCGATACGATCGAAGGCGGGTCCGGGTTGAGCCCTGAAGAACTCAAGCAAAAGGGTGGGAACCAGAGCCTGATCCACGTGGATTGGATGATGGGGTCCGATGCAGTGGATATTGATGGGATCACGAAGACGGGCGAGCGGGTGCCGGTGATGCGCGGTGGTGAGTGGGCTTGAGGCTTGCCTAAACGCGCCGTTTTGCACATATAGGCCACAGCCAAAGGGGAACTGTCATGCGTGCACGAATCTATCAGCCTGCAAAAACCGCCATGTCGTCTGGCACAGCCAAAACCAAGCATTGGGTTTTGGAGTACGTCAATGAAACCGCCCGTGAGGTTGATCCGTTGATGGGGTGGACATCGTCTGCGGATACACAGGCGCAGGTAAAGCTGAGTTTCGACAGCAAAGCGGCAGCGTTGGACTATGCCAAAGAGCACGGGATTGATGCCGTTGTGCAAGAGCCCAAAAAGCGCAGTGCCAACATCCGTCCCGGTGGCTATGGCGAAAACTTTGCCACCAATCGTCGTGGTGCCTGGACCCACTAAGCCTTTGGGCTTGCAAATCGGGGCCGCCTCGCGCCATATCACGGCGCGCGGTCCGATAGCTCAACTGGATAGAGCAGCTGACTTCTAATCAGCAGGTTGAGGGTTCGAGTCCTTCTCGGATCGCCATTTTTGAGCAGAGCCTTAATGCATTCATTGGCAGCGCTTGGTTTTGTCGTCGCAGCTCTTG
>CAYLMZ010000176.1:0-2941 GCA_964385035.1 uncultured Loktanella sp. | reverse complement strand
CCGAGGTCGTCCCCGCAAACTGCAGACCCTGCCCTAGCTCTTGGCCCGAAAAGACATCATAGAGCCGGAATTTAACGGTCAACTGATCGCCATTCACAGAAACCGCCCCGGTTACAAGCGCTTGGGCATTGATGGCGCGCCAATCCGCAAAGGCGATCGGCTGCCCGAATGTTGTGATCTGAGAAATAAAGGCACTGGCTGGCACTTCCCGAAAGAGCCCCGTGCCAGCCAGGTCCTGCACCACCAGGCGCGAGATATCAGAGGCCACCGTTTGCGCTGCCGCATTCTCGGCCTGAAAGTTGGGGGCGGCAAAGGTGATGGGCTCGATCACACCGTCTGTGATTGTCAAACGCAATGGCCCATTTTGGGCCATGACCGGTCCGGCCAGCATGAGTGCCACCAGCAATGTCAAAAGTCGTTTCATCATTTTTGCCTCATTTCACCTGTCGGGCGTTCTGCCCAACTTGCCCTTCTTTTCGTTTCTTTCGCAGGGGGAAAAAGCTCAAATTCCTCACCTGCGCATGACTTTGCCTATCGTTGCCGCATCTCGCTAGGGTCAAAAGTCAACTCTACTTCACGCCAGCTATCATACTTGTCTGCTGGTAAGTTGAATCCGCCGTCTCGGGTCTGGCATTGAAAAATTGCCGAGCGGGCTGTCCGAAAAGCAACGTCAATTGCTGCCTGGTCCCCGCCCGATGCCGACAAAAGTTGTATTTGGTTGCCAATGACGCGTCGGTTGCGATCAAGTTCAAATGAAACCGTCAGCACCACTCTCTGAGCGGCACTGCTCATACCCCCAACATTCCAGCAGCGTTGAACCGAGACTCGAAAACCATCTCGCTCCGAACCGGTAAGCGGCGGACCCGCTGACAAAGACGGAGCCTGCGGTTCTGACAGAGCTGACTCGAGTGCTGCTGCCACATCATCGTTTGTTTGTGTCTGTGTCTGAGGGTCCGGTGCTTCTGCGGTCTCGGTCTGTGTGGGTGGCGCAGGGCGCGCGGGCCGCGCTGATGGACGGATAGACGTTGTCGGTGCAAGGTCTTCTGGCACGATCTGCGTTGTCGTTTCTTCTGGCGCGGTTGCTTCCTGCTCCTCTGCGACAACCTCCGCCTCCGCACTGTCATCTGGCACCACTTCTTCGCGCACCACATCATCGACACGCGCATCCGGCGCGGGTGGTTCATTCAATGTCGAGGCGACGGTGGGCGCACGTGGCGGCGTTGGCGTGTCACTTTCGGGTAAGTCCGGCAGTGGTGGCGGGGCTTCAGGTGCAGGCGGCGCAGGCGGTTGTGTATCCACAACCTCCGCCTCAACAGGCTCTGGCGGTGCAGGCGGTGGCGTCTCGCTCTCAGGCGGCGTCACGGGCTCAGGGGGCGGAGCGGGCTCTGGCAGCGGTTCTTCTGCAGGTGTCGGAGGCGGCGCTTCATTGACCGCCGGCACAGCAGGTGCGGTCGGAGGTGCCAATCCCGGCACAGGGGTACGGGCCGCGCGCATCTGGTCAAATTCCTCGCCCGAGATGACAGTGACATCCATCGTCTCAATCCGGAATGGCTCAGCGTTCATACCCCAGCCGACAATGAGCCAGCCAAGCAGGCCGATATGGCCAGCGGTTGAGATGAAGGTGCCGGGCGTTGCCATAGCCTACCCGTCTGACGCGCCTGTGGCGGGGGTCATCGTGTCGGTCACGAGGCCGATGTCGGAAAAGCCGCCGGCGTTCAAAAGCCCCATAATCGATGCGACACGGTTCCAGTCAATCCGGCCGTCGGCGCGTAGAAAAATCTTGTCGCTCTCGCGCTCAGCGGCAATGGCCTGTAGGCGGGTGACCAGCGTTGCTTCGTCCGTCTCCGTCTCCTGGATCATCACGCGCCCATCATTGGTGATGGTCACGGTGAGTGGTTCTTCTTCATCACCAGGGAGAGCTGTTGCAGCAGTTTCTGGCAACTCCACCGGGACACCAACCACCGACAAAGGGGCAGCCACCATGAAGATAATCAAGAGCACCATCATCACGTCCACGAAGGGCGTCACGTTGATTTCAGACATTGGCTGCCCACGACGCGAGCGGCGACGACGGCGTCTGCCACCATCCCCACCACCGTTTTCAAGTACACCGGCCCCCATGATCAGCTATCCAACTGACGGCTAAGGATCGTTGCGAATTCATCGGCAAAGGCCTCATACCCGCTCACGATCTGGTCACTGTCTGAAGACAGTTTGTTATAGTAGATCACGGCAGGGATCGCGGCGAGAAGGCCAAGGCCGGTGGCCAGCAAAGCCTCCGCAATACCCGGGGCAACAACAGCGAGGTTGGTCGTCTGTGCCTCTGCGATCTCGATAAAAGCATTCATGATACCCCAGACGGTCCCGAACAGGCCCACAAAGGGGGCGGTCGAACCAACCGTAGCAAGGATCGGCAAGCTCTTTTGCAAACGCCCCGCTTCCTTGGCGATGGCCACATCCATGGAGCGGTCAATCCGGGCGGTCGCATTGGCGATCAAGCCCCCGTCATCCCGGTGCGATCTGCGCCATTCGAGCATGCCCGCAGCAAAGATCTTTTCCGAAGCACCATCGGGATCCGGACCGATCTGTTCAAACAACCCATCCAAAGGTTCACCCGACCAAAACGCGCGATCAAAGATCGCAGCCTCCGCGCGGGCACGGCGGTATTGAAGGGTCTTGTCGATGATGACGGCCCAGCACCAGACGGAGGCTGCGACCAACATGATCATGACGATTTTTACGGTAATTGTCGCGCGCGCGAACAACGCCCACATGGTGAATTCGTGTGCTGCTTCCATTTGCCTGCTCTGCCTGTGGCCCGATTGTGGGCTCTGATATGCGGAGACGTTACTCCACCTGCGCAAAGAAATCCAACATATCCCGCATCACATCTGCGAAATCAGGCGCAAGCCTAGTGAACAGATTGGCGAATTGCCGCTGG
>CAYLMZ010000175.1:0-3059 GCA_964385035.1 uncultured Loktanella sp. | reverse complement strand
GCGCACCGGGCTATCTGCACCTGCAGTCGATGGATTATATCTGCAAGGGCCACCAATTGGCGGATGTCAGCGCGATTATCGGCACGATGGACGTCGTGTTCGGCGAAATCGACCGGTGACCGTTGGGGACATCCTGCTTGGGCTCTTGATTGCCTGCGGCTTTTTCCTGTCGGCCTTTGTGGGCCGCATGTTCAAGCGGCGCATGTCAGGGGTCATTTTTGGGGGTGTCATCGGGATCGCATTTTCTGTGACGGTCCTTGTTTATGGATTGAACAATGTCTTCGCGATTGCGCAGACAGAGTAAGGAGAAAAACAGATGCGTTTTGCACTGATCCCCGTTTCATTTCTGGCGCTTTCGGCCTGTGCCTTGGAGATCCCTGATTTTCGTGGCGGTGGTTTGACCGCACCGGCTGAGGAGCCTGTTGCAGCTGCACCCGCCTCGCCAGTGTCTGCCAAGGAGCGCTTTGTCGCTGCCGCCGAAGCTAACGGTTGCGTTCTGAATGCTGACAATGTGGCAACGGTCATGAATGAGGCCCAACTCTCGACAGGTGATCTGCAAAACATCTTGTTGTCACTGTCTTCAGAAGGGCGGGCGGTGCCTGCGGAAAACGACAGCTTCCGACTGACCACGCCAGCCTGTGCTGCCTGACAATAGACTTGCCCGATCCGCCCCTTGTGGTAGTGGGTGGGCACAACGCGCAAGGCCAGCCTTGCAACCAGCCAAGTGGACCGGAACGCCACTGCCAAGGGAACGGAAATAGACGATGCTACGCCGCCTCTATCACGAACAGCCAGAGAGCTTTGCCTTCACGCCTGAGAACCAAAAATGGGCTGAAGCACAGATGAAGAAGTTTCCCGAGGGCCGTCAGGCCTCTGCGATCATTCCACTGTTGTGGCGCGCACAGGAACAGGAAGGCTGGCTCAGCCGCCCGGCGATTGAACATGTTGCGAACATGCTGGACATGGCATTCATCCGCGCGTTCGAGGTGGCATCGTTCTACTTCATGTTCCAGTTGCAACCAGTTGGTTCAGTTGCGCACATTCAGGTCTGCGGCACCCTGTCGTGCATGATCTGCGGTGCTGAAGACCTGATTGGTGTCTGCAAGGAAAAGATCGCTGATCAGCCCCATGCCTTGTCCGCAGATGGCAAGTTTTCGTGGGAAGAGGTCGAGTGCCTTGGCTCTTGCGCCAATGCCCCGATGGTCCAGATCGGCAAGGACTACTACGAGGATCTCACAGCCGAGAAATTTGCCGAGATTATTGACGAGTTGGCCGCTGGCCGTGTCCCGACACCGGGTCCGCAGAACGGGCGTTTTGCGGCAGAACCGCTCAAGGGTCTGACATCTTTGAAGGACTACGACAGCGGCAAAACCAAATTCAACGCCAGCGTGCAGTTGGCCACCGACATAGGTGACACCGTCAAGCGGATTGACGGCACCGAAGTGCCGCTTTTGACCCCTTGGGTGAAAGATGGATCCCAGCCTGCCGCCAAGCGATCAGCGCCGAAAAAGGCTGCGCCAAAGCCTGCGGCTGATAAGCCGGTTGATGCAACCGGTGTCACAAAGCAGCAAGCTGTTGCGAAATCTGCGGCAAAGCCGACAGGCAAGTCGAACCCGGATGCCGTGGTCGAAAAACAGCCCGAAACTCTAAGCGCCGCCCGTGAGGGTGGGGCGGACGACCTCAAGAAAATTAGCGGGGTCGGTCCAAAGCTGGAAGGCGTCCTGAACGAGCTTGGCTTTTACCACTTCGACCAGATCGCCGCATGGACCTCTGAGGAAATCGCTTGGGTCGACAGCCGGTTGAAGTTCAAAGGCCGGATTGAACGTGACGACTGGATCGCGCAGGCCACAGCGCTCGCAAAAGCGAAGTAACCGCCTGCGTTTTGGGCAGACAGCTTGCTGGATGATGGATCAAAAGACAGTATTTCTTTACCCAAAGGCCGATCATCGGTTAGAGGTGGAACAGGCGCAAGGCTGGGTCGATTTGACGCAGCCTCTCACGCGTTTGATCAATAGGGCCGCGCAGGCCCCCACCTGAGGGAGAGAATTCGATGAAAGATACTGCACCAATTAGCCAAGGGATCATTGCCGTCGCGGCCTTGTTTGCGATCATCGCAACGGGTGTGGCTTTCGTCCTCTATGACTTTTCGCTCTTTGCATCTGCATGTATCGGCGGTTTTGTCGGCGTTATCGCCGCGATCGTCCTCGCATTGGGGTGGCGTGAACCTGCACCGGGCCCGAATACGGTTACGGCCCCGACCGCGGCACCAGCCCCTGTGGCAAAAGCGGCTGAACCTGCGCCAGCACCTGCACCCGCCGCAGAACCTGCCCCTGCGACAGCACCAGCCGCGGCTGCTGAAGCCAAGCCAGAGTTCATGTCGGAAGCCCGCGAAGGTGGCCCTGACAACCTCAAAGAGATCAAGGGCGTTGGTCCAAAGCTGGAGAAAACCCTGCACGGTATGGGCGTGTTCCACTTTGACCAGATCGCAAGCTGGGGTCCTGCCGAGGTGGCGTGGATGGATGACAACCTAGAAGGTTTCAAAGGTCGCGTGTCCCGCGACAACTGGATCGAACAGGCCAAGATCTTGGCTGCTGGCGGCGAGACCGCGTTCTCCAAAAAAGTGGAGGGTGGCGACGTCTACTAACACGTCGCATGGTCTATGGCGCAGAAACACGGAGACACCAACCAAGCCAAAGCCGGACAACGGGTCGCGTTGCTTATGGCCGGTGTTGGTGTTTTCTGGATATTGGTGACGCTGATCGGGTCAGAATACGGGTGGTCCAACCGGACCCGCGCCTTTTTTGACCTTGCAGCGCTCGCCGGTTTCGGGTTTGCCCTCTGGCAAACGTATCGACTGTGGCGGTTGCGCCAAAAAGATGACTAAGCGCGCGTAAGCGCACGACAAGGGCCAGGACTGATGCTCAAAGACGAGAACCGGATTTTCACGAACCTCTACGGGATGCACGAACGTACGCTCAAAGGTGCGCAGATGCGTGGCCATTGGGATGGCACGGCTGATATCATCAAAAAGGGGCGTGACTGGATCATCGACGAGATGA
>CAYLMZ010000174.1:0-3083 GCA_964385035.1 uncultured Loktanella sp. | reverse complement strand
ACCAGCTTTGGTGGCGGTATACATTTCTGTGTCGGAGCACCGCTTGCGCGACTGGAATTACGGATCGCGCTCGAAGTGCTTTTTGAACGCTGCCCCCACCTGCACCTGACCGAACCCCCTGCTTACGCGGATGTCTATCATTTTCACGGGCTGACGCGGCTCATGGTGAGTACCGCACTACCTGATCCGGCGTGATCCGATAGGTCAGCGCCGACAGCTCATACTCTTGCATAAAACGTGCAATCGACCCGAATGTCGCCGTACCGACCTCGGCGCCGTGATCCTGTGTTGTCAGAGCGGCAGAGGCAGCCGTTGCGAAAAAGCGCGCGACCCCATTAACCTCCACTGGTTGTGGCGTGAAATGAGCCGCAATGTTGGCCTTGATCTGCGCAGAATCATCCGTTGCATAGAGTGCTGCCATCAGCACGTGTAACGTATGCTCGGTGCAATTCTGGAAGCGCCCATCGGCTGGATTGGCAAGCACTGAATAAGACGGGTTATGCAGGGCGGCGTAAGCGGGACCGGCGATCACCTCCAGCAGTCTGGCTTGCAACCGCGCATCGGGAATGATGACACCCGCGTCCAGCGTATGAACATTCGCGAAGAAGGCGTTCGGATCGTCCTGCACCAGATCACTCCGCGTCAGATCATCGGCACGTTGATAAAGGTTATAAATCCGATACCCCCGCCCCCTTTGACCATTCGCTAAGCGTAGGTCGGAGTAGACCCAAAACGCGACATGGGTGTAGTCGATCCCATCCGGCAACACGGACGGGTCCCGCCCTACCCGTGCAACAATGGCCACTTGCGCCCCTCGCGCGGCCAGATCACGTGAAACGCGATCAGCAAAACTGATCACTTCCGCACGCGGCAACACAGGGTTGCTGGCAGCACTGCTGCCTGCTACGGCTGGAACAGGGGCAAGCAAGGCCGCAACCACACTCATCGCTTTGAAAAAACGGTGCATGATCCCCTCCTACAGCTCAGGTGGGCCATCAGGGGCAACGCATACACTCGCCTGATTGGTCACAACGCAAGGGACCTGCCCCGGGCCGAGGCTCGCCTCGAAAACCTCTTCCGCCACAGCGGTGGAGGCTTGGCCGGAAACCGTCAGCACCTCACCGGTGATTGCCAGCGGAACAGAGGCAACCGTGGCCGTACTCATCGCAGCAGCGGTCACGCTATGTGCGGCCGCCTCACTGCTATGGCCAGCCGCGGCGACGCTGTGCTGTGTGCTTGGCGCGGCACAGGCGCTGATCAGAGCAACGACACCCCCAACGACTGATATACGAAAAACTGTCATGGCTTTCTCCATTAGTGAACAATGTTCACATACAGATAGAAAGCCACCTCACGCCCGTCAAGAGAAAAATTGAACGTCGTTCATTTCAGAGAGGCAAAGCCACCGTCGACTTAATCTCTTCCATCGACAACAAGGCGGTGACGTTGTGGACTTTCACCTCTGAAATCAGCGCTTGATAGAACGTGTCATAGGCGCGTGCATTCTGCACCCGGACCTTCAGGATATAGTCGATATCGCCCGCAAGCCGGTGCGCCTCTTGCACCTCTGGACGTGATTTCAACGCCTTAAGAAACCTGCCCTGCCACGCGGCATCATGCTCCGACGTGCGGATCAGGACAAAGAAACACGCCTCAAATCCCAAAGCCTCAGCATCGAGTAAAACCGTCTGCTGCCCAATGATCCCGGCCTCGCGCATTTTCCGAATCCGGTTCCAGACCGGTGTCTTCGAGGATCCCACGTTTTTTGCAATTTCATCCAAAGATTGGGCAGCATCCGCTTGTAGGGCTGCCAAAATCTTCCTGTCTGTGGCGTCAATCCGTACTGACATTCTCATTTCTCGCATTTGATAGAACACACGGTCCAAATTCAGGCCAATGCGGAACAACGTTCCTTATCAGCGCTGATGGGGCGGCAAATACCAGAACATTGTTCTATATTGAACCCAAGAATTCAGAAGGTCCGTTATGAAGCACTTTCCAATCTTCCTCGCCGTCGAAGGCCGCCGCATCGTTTTGTCGGGCGGTGGTGACGCCGCCATGGCCAAACTGCGCCTATTGATGAAAACCGAAGCCCATCTGACCGTCATCGCCGCCGACGTCGCCGATGACATCCGCAAATGGGCAGACCAAGGCAAGCTGCGCATCATTGAACGGGCCATGGAACCAGGCGATGCGCTCTGTGCCGCACTTTTCTATGCCGCCAACGAAGACGAGAGCGAGGATGCCCGCGTCTCTGCCATCGCCCATGCCGAAGGCGCGCTGGTCAACATCGTCGATAACCTCGCTGACAGCCAATTCATTACCCCCGCCATCGTCGACCGTGATCCTGTCACTGTCGCCATCGGCACCGAAGGGGCGGCCCCCGTCCTTGCTCGCGCGATCAAAGCGGACCTTGAAGAGCGGCTGCCCACATCGCTCGGCATCCTTGCCCGTATCGGCAAAACTTTCCGCCACGCAGTCGATGTCCTGCCAATGGGCCGCAAGCGCCGTGAATTTTGGTCGTCCTTCTACTTCGGGGCCGGCCCCAAAGCGATGGCCGAACAGGGTGAAGCTGGCGTGATCCCCGCTCTTGAGACCCTGTTGGACGATAAGATCACCGAAACCCGTAAAGCCGGTCATGTCGATCTGGTCGGTGCAGGCCCCGGCGATCCAGAGTTGCTGACACTCAAGGCGCGCAAAGCGATCGACAAGGCCGACGTCGTGATCCACGACCGCCTCGTGACAGGTGAAATCCTCGAACTCGCCCGCCGCGAAGCGATCATTATTGATGCGGGCAAAGAGGGTTTCGGCAAAGCGATGGCACAAAGCGATATCGATGCTCTGATCGTCGCACATGCGCTCGAAGGGCATCACGTCGTACGCCTCAAAGCAGGTGATCCAACCGTCTTCGGACGCCTCGATGAAGAGATCGAAGCCATTGAAGCCCACGCGATCTCCTACAGCATCATCCCCGGTATCACTGCCGCCTCTGCCGCCGTGGCGAACATCGGCCAAAGCCTGACCAAACGTGGACGCAACTCTGCCGTCCGCTTGATCACAGGCCACGACACCAAAGGCTATGC
>CAYLMZ010000173.1:0-3118 GCA_964385035.1 uncultured Loktanella sp. | reverse complement strand
GCTTCTGTCGCACCAACATCCCCATCGGGGTTGTCCCACGTGACAGTTATCTGAAGCCCCGCGGCCCGATCATCAGTCGCGTCCTCAAAACTATAGTTCACGGTAAACTCTGCATCCGCTTGCGCCATCGGAGACCCGGATGTGGCGTAGTCAATTGTGAGCACGAGATTGTCGTCAGCTGGGTTGAAATCCCGAACGATGATGTCAGTGGTGTCTGCATCACCGATATTGGCCAACCCGATGTTGGTATTGTTGCCCGTCCGGTTTTCCATCTCGCCTTCGCCGGTGACCATGACCAGCGTGTCATTGTTCGACCCCGGGTTATCAGGAACATCATTCTGACCACCGCCCATGAACGTCCCGTCACCCCAGCCAAAGATCGTGTCGTCGTCGTCCTCTCCCGAAAGATTGTCGGACTGCCCATCGAGGTTGTCGCTCCCGCCAAAGATCAGGTCATCGCCGCGACCGCCGCGAATAACGTCAGATCCGCGCTCACCATCCAACAGATCATTCCCCTGATCGCCAAACAACCGGTCGTCCTGATCGCCGCCATAGACTTCATCATCGCCATCGCCTGCCCGCACGAAATCAAGCCCGTCACCGCCTTCGACATAGTCATCATCGCCGCCTGACCGGATTTCATCGTTGCCGCCATTGCCAAAGACCTCGTCCTCGCCAAGAAACGTACGGATCAGATCATTGCCTTCGGTGCCTTGAACGTCGTCATCGGGATCGGAACTACCCAGGATCTCATTTCTATCGTCACCATCATCATCACCAAAGAGCGGCACCAAAAGCGCCACACCGAGAACCGCCAACAAGACAAGAGAAATAGACATAAACCACATACCCACGTTCAAAACCGTTGCCTAAGTGTTAAGCGCTGTTGGCGCATCAGACAAGCTTGCAGACGCCATAGATGCTGAAGTTTGAGACCATGCGCAGAGAAACGCCGCCCTTGTGAACAATCCCTTTCATGTGCGAGGCTTGGGGGCGTGCAAAGACAGGATGCAATGGCCGAACATACAGTAGAAACCGAATCTTCACTGCCAGAGACGCCCGACGTAGCACTTGAAGAAGTCATTGACGTCGGGGGCATGTTGCTGTCGCAGGGACAGGTCCTGCTTGAGAACATGTTCCGCACGTGGAACCTTTATCAGTTGCTGATTGCATTGGGGCTTTTTGCTGTAGCCCATGTGCTGCGGGCGATTTTGGGGCCTCGCATCCGGGCATGGATGGGAAGCCGCGAAAACTGGCCCAAGTGGCGCATGCGCATCCTTGTGGTCATTCACCAACGTCTGCGCGCAATCTTCTTTGTCGGCCTGATTTGGGCGGTGATCATGGTCATGCGCGAAGTCACATGGCCAAGCCGCAGCTACATTTTGACGATCATCGGCACGCTTGCCTTCGCGTGGCTCGTCATCGCCTTTGCAACCCGCCTGATCAAAAGCCCGTTTTTGAGCAAACTCGTCCGCTACGGCGCGTGGATCTGGGTGACATTACAAATCCTTGGCCTGCTTGAAACCGCTGAGCGCTTGCTCGACAGTATTGGCTTTAGTTTTGGCAATATGCGCTTTTCGCTGCTGTTGCTTGTGCAGGGACTAGTGATCTTGACCGTGTTGGTCACGCTTGCACGGTTCTTTACCACCACAACGGCCGCTCGGATCAAAGCCAACGACGATATCAGCCCGTCGATGCAGGTTCTGATCGTGAAAGGTGTGCAGATCGCCTTTTACGGGGCGGCGTTCTTTTTGGGGGTCCGTGCGCTTGGGATTGATCTGACCGGGCTTGCCGTTCTGTCAGGTGCGATAGGTGTGGGCTTAGGCTTCGGTTTGCAAAAGGTCGTCTCGAACCTTGTGTCGGGCGTAATTATCCTTTTGGACAAGTCGATCAAACCGGGTGATGTGATCAGCCTTGGTGACACGTTTGGTTGGATCAACTCGTTGGGTGCACGCTATGTCTCGGTCGTGACACGCGACGGGCGCGAATATCTGATCCCCAACGAAGACCTGATCACCGGCCAAGTGGTCAACTGGTCCCATTCGAATGAGTTTGTCAGGCTCGATATCAATTTCGGCACCTCCTACAACGACAACCCGCATGAGGTGCGCCGGATCGCGATTGAGGCCGCGTTGAGCGTGGATCGCGTTCTGAACGACAAGAACACCGTTTGTCATATCGTGGGCTTTGGCGACAGTTCCGTGGACTACCTGCTACGGTTCTGGATCAGGGACCCCACTGGCGGGCTGACCAATATTCGCGGGAATGTGTATCTGGCACTTTGGGACGCGTTTCAGGAGAACGGGATCAGCATTCCGTTCCCGCAGCGTGAGGTCAAAGTGCTGAACGATGCCCCGACACCTCTGAACGATTAAAAGTCAAAGCTGCTTTGGCGTTTGTCCGTCTTGGCTGCTTTGCGTGGCTTGCGCGCCCGGTCATTCACAAAATGCCCCTGCGGGTCTTTGCGACTTGCGTGTTTGTCGATGACCTTGGCCGCCTCTGCACGGAACGCGTTGCCCTTGCGCAGCCCGTAGATTTGCTCGCGGGCAAAGCGCGCGGCTGCGGCGACGTCAACGATTGGCGCAGGATAGGCGAGCTGCCCTGCCCCTTCCCATTTCCACGGCTCTTGCAGGAATTGATCCGGCACCTGTGCCAGTTCGGGCACCCAAGAGCGGGTGAAAGCGCCGGTCGGGTCCTGATCATGACCCTGCTTGATCGGGTTGTAGATGCGGACGGTGTTCATACCTGTCGTCCCCGATTGCATTTGCACCTGTGACCAGTGAATGCCCGGTTCATAATCCGTGAATTGCCGGGCCAGATGCAGCCCTGTGTGCCGCCAATCCAGCCAAAGGTGATAGGAGGCCACAGCCATTACCATCGCCCGCATCCGAAAATTGAGCCAGCCTGTTGCCGCCAGATACCGCATACAGGCATCGACGAATGGCAGGCCGGTTTCACCCTTTTCCCAAGCCTCTCGTCGCGCGGCATCATCGCCGCGCAGACCGCGATAGGCTGAATGGAGGGACCGGAACTCCAGCGCCGGTTCGTCTTCCAGCTTTTGCATGAAGTGGTCACGCCACGCGAGCCGCGACTGGAACGACTTCATCGATTTGGCCCA
>CAYLMZ010000172.1:0-3164 GCA_964385035.1 uncultured Loktanella sp. | reverse complement strand
ACGTCATGGGCCGCGAGCATGGCAGAGGTCGAGGGTCCGCCGGACCCTGCGATCAGGCCGGTCATCGGGTTGACGACTTGCTCTTCGGTCAGTCCAGCATCGGCAATCGCCTGCCCCATCGCGATATGCGCGTAAGCTGCACCCGGTCCCATGAACCGCAATGTCCGCTTGTCGACATGTTCCTTGATGTCGATCTTGAGGGTGCCGGCAATCTGGCTGCGGAACCCGTGTTCGGCCATTTCTGGGCTTGCTTCGATACCGGACTTGCCTGCCTTCAAAGCGGCTGTGACCTCTTCGGCATTGTTCCCGATGGGGGACACGATCCCCAGACCTGTGACGACGACACGGCGCATGGGCACCTTCTCCTTACGCGATCGGTTGAGGATTAGCTCTCGGACAGAGCGACCTTCATATCAGTGACTTGATAGATGACCTCGCCATCAGCCTCAACAATCCCGTTTGCCACACCCATGGTCAGGCGGCGGGTTTGGATGGCCTTGGTGAAGTCAACCTTGTAGGTCAGCATCTTACGGTCGGGGCGGACCATACCGGTCAATTTAACCTCGCCCACACCCAGCGCGTAGCCACGCCCCTGCCAGCCGCGCCAGCCAAGGTTGAAACCGGTCAACTGCCAAAGGCCGTCAAGACCAAGGCACCCCGGCATGATCGGATTGCCGGGGAAGTGACAGTCAAAAAACCACAGATCTGGCGTGATATCGAACTCCGCGACAACATGGCCTTTGCCGTGCTCGCCGCCATCGCCAGAAATGTCGGTAATCCGGTCCATCATCAGCATCGGCGGAGCAGGCAGTTGCGCATTGCCTTCGCCAAACAGCTCGCCGCGCGCACATTTGAGCAGGTCGTCTTTGTCAAAACTTGTGGGGAAATCCGCCATGGATAAGGTCTCGTTCTTATTGACTGCGTTCCATGACCTCTAGCATTCGGGGGTTTGCAAGGGCAAGGCGGCAGTTGTCCTGAGTCTTTTTGTTTGAACAATCGCGCAAAACCCCCATATAATTGCGAATAGTTATCAAATGAGCTTTCCATGACCGACATCGCAACAGAACGAAGCGCCGATTGGCTGGCAGGGGCGGGCCTTCGCCCGACGCGTCAGCGCATGACATTGGCCAACCTGTTGGTGGGTGATGGGCAGGATCGGCATGTGACGGCCGAAAGCCTGTTTGAAGCTGCGACCAACGCGGATGAGAAAGTCTCGCTTGCGACTGTCTACAATACCCTGCGTGCTTTCTGCGATGCAGGCCTGATGCGCGAGATTACGGTGGACGGGTCCAAGAGCTATTTCGACACCAACATGACCGATCACCCGCATTTCTATTGGGAAGACACGGCAAAGCTGACGGATGCACCATCTGACCAGCTTGAGATCAAACATCTGCCCGATGCCCCTGAAGGTGCGGAGATCGCATCCGTTGATGTGGTGATCCGTTTGCGGCGCACCTGACGCCTCAACCATTCATTAACCAACTATGAGCATGATCGGTGCATGTTGCATCGTCACAATGGGTTTGTGCCCGGCCACACGTATTTCTTCACGCAAAGGCTATTGAACGGCCGGTCTGATCTGCTTGTCCGCCATATCGACGTGCTGCGCGCGGCGACGCGTTTGGCGCAAAAACGATGGCCATTCGAAATCGCAGCCGCCTGTGTCTTGCCCAATCACCTTCATATGATCTGGGTCCTGCCCGACAATGATGACGACACGGCAAAGCGCTGGCGTCTGATCAAATCCAGTTTCTCGCGGAACGTGCCTGCGCCTGATTACATCGCACCAAGCGCGGCAAAGCGTGGGCACAAAGGAATATGGCAACGCGGGGCTTGGGGGCATCTGATCAAGGATCAAGATGACTTTGATCGCCATGCCCATGTCATCCGCGCCGCACCGGTGCAGGCAGGATTGGTCAAAAGACCCAGCGAATGGCCCTTTTGTTCGCTACATCACCGTTTGCGGCGGGGGGCTAGAACCACTGGCCCGGTTCCATCAGGCCCAGATCAAGCAGCTGATGCGACGTCCATTCAAACCGCACCGATTGCGGCCAGTAAAATCCATTGATCGCATCACGACTGCCGGGGTTGCGTCGCAGGGCTTTGGCCGTGCGGAATGATGGGATCGCGACGGTCAGGTTGTTATGCCATGGGCAGGCATAGGTGTTCATCTCGGCCACATTCCACCGTTTGTCCGGCAGCATCTCCAATCCCGGCAGGGCGCGGACAAATGAAACGCGGTCCGTGCGCCGGCGATCCTTCGGGATGTGCTCTTCGAACCGCCAGCGCAGGCCACCGGCGATTTCCAGTTGCCGATCAAGCGTCTCGCCGTTGGCGTCTGTCTCGGCCAATGCGTAATAGCCGGATTGGTCAAACCAGGCATCGCTGCGATTGACGCCGTTGGGGTCTTGGCCTAGGTCGCGGGCATAAAGATCAATGACATAGCCCATCACGCTGTCCCGCCGCTCTTCGGTCATGAAGGTCAGCATCTCACCCACTGTCCGGCTTTCGCAAAAGGGATAGTGCAGATATTCAGCGTTGTAACAGTAGTAGAGCCACGCGCCCGGTGCTGCCTTGATCAGGCCGTTCATGGCCGTTTGCAGCGCTTGATCAGCCTGCGTGTCATAGGTGACGCGGATCATGGTATCGGGGGCAGTCCCGAGGGTGATATCGTCAGCACAGAGCCCGACGATATGGGCAAACCCGAACTGTCCCAAATGGGCAAGCGTGCTGTCGACTTCGACATCATCCTCGATCATCACCAAAGCGATCGGCCCCGCCTTGGGGCTATCAGCCAAAAAAGCAGCGAGGTTAGGGTAGTGTTTCACCGATGATCCGTCCTTTGATTGCCGCGCAAACTCCGCGAAATTGCACCGCATTGCAAGGTGCCCCGCGACCCGCTAGAAGGCGCGGGTTACCCCATTAGCACGAGCCCTAAGATGTCAGCGCCCAAGAAGCTCTTTATCAAGACCTACGGATGTCAGATGAATGTCTATGACAGCGAACGCATGGCCGAAGCGCTGGGCGGCAAAGGCTATGTCGAGACCAAGACCCCTGATGATGCGGATATGATTCTGCTCAATACGTGCCACATCCGCGAAAAGGCCGCCGAAAAGGTCTATTCCGAACTCGGCCGGTTCAAGCATCTGAAGGCCGAGAAT
>CAYLMZ010000171.1:0-3337 GCA_964385035.1 uncultured Loktanella sp. | reverse complement strand
GATGGGTCCTTTGATATGGGGGCTGTGACCGCCACAGCCTCTTTCCGCTTTGCCAAGTGGTTGCCGGAATGGATGGCCAAGACCGGGGCCAAGCTGATCGTTGGCAAGGGTGGTATGACCTCCAAAGACTACAAGGAGTATTTCGTGCCCAATGGCGCGGTCTACCTGTCCACTGTCGGCTATGGAACTGGCGCGCTGCTCGGGCGCGGCGTCGAAAAGGTTGAGGCCGTGCATTGGAACGAGGAACTCGGCCTCGCGCAGGCCATGTGGGTCATCAAATGCAACAAGATGGGACCGTTTATCGTGGCCTCGGACTTGAAGGGTGAATGTCTCTTTGAGCGCGAGAACGCCAAGATCGCCGAAAATGTCGCCCGTGTTTATGAAGGCACCCGCCCCGCGACACTGAAACGCTACGGAGAAAGCGATGACCGGACCGATGAGGTGATCTAAAGCGCTTCGCTGACCATGATGCCCAGCCCCATCACCAAGGACAGCAAAATCACCAGACGTCTGAAAGTGGTGTCACTCAACCGCCGAAAGACGAAAATTCCGAATTGTGCGGCCAGAAATCCGGTCGGCACAGTGATGGCGAGCGCCTGGAGCGCTTGGGCGTCATAGGCCCCTTTGAGGAATAGCAGCGTGACAGTCGTGCTGAGTAGCACGACATTCAGCGGTTGCATGACTGCGCGTACCTCTGCCTTGGGCCATGGACGCATTGAGAGCCACATCGCAGGGATTGCCCCGGATACACCTGCCGCACCTCCCAACACGCCACCGATGAGCCCCACACCAATGTCTGTCTTCGGTGTTGGGCGGGTGAATGCAGGCAAGGATGCCCGAAACCCAAAGTAGGCCCCATAGACGACCAACAGCGTGGCAATCACCATGCGCAGTATGGTCGCGTCGATCACATCCAGCAGCATCAAGCCCAATGGCACTCCTGCCAATCCGGGCAGAATAAAGCGCAAGAGCCGCCCGGGATGCGTCAGGATTTGTGCCCGCACAATCCACAGGCCCTGCAATCCCACAAGTGCCGACATCAAGGCGACGATGGCAACCGCCTTTGTGGGCTCCAACACGACGGTATAAAAGCCAAGGGCAAACAGAGCCGTCCCTGTGCCCGCAAGCCCGTTGATGAACCCACCTGCCAGTGCACCAAGGATCAAAAAAGCATAAAGCTCCACTAGCGGTCCGCCGCGACCACCACGCCTTTGAAGGCGTCAAAAAGCTCATCCAATGCGCGGGTTTTGGGGTGTCCTTCCTGATGGACCAGTCCCAAGACCCGTTGCGGAGCATTGGGTCCAAGGCTGATCTCGCGGGTCGATGCGGCGTGCGGTGGTTTGATTGCAAGGGCAGGCACAATTGAGACCCCAAGATTGGCATGCACCATACTTGTGATGGCCTCTGGGCTGTCCAGTTCCATCGTTTCAGAGACTTTGATTTTGCGGGCGTTGATCCAGTTGTCGATCAAGGCACCCACGACAGCCGCGCGATTGAATCGGATGAAGGGCCGTGCGGCCAAGAGTTTCAGCGGATCTGTTTCAACTTCGTCAGGTGCTGCAATCAGGTGCATGGGTTCAATGGTCAGTTCGCGAAAAACAACGCCGACAGGCATCTGATGGGGCTTGGAGACGATGGCGGCATCAAGCCGCCCCCGTTCGATCTCGGACAGGAGCGGCGCTGTCAGACCCGTGCGCAGATGCAAGCCAACATCCGGATACTTTGCCTTGAGCGCAGCGACCCCGCGCGGCGTGAGCCCTGTCAGTGTTGTGCGCATCACGCCAAGGCTGATCGTTCCGCTCAGCCCGCCATCGCCCATCACTGAAGGGACCAGATTGTCATATGCGCTGATCAACTCACGCGCTTTGGCCACAATCTCGAGTGCAACCGGTGTCAGTTCGGGGGTGCGGGCGGTCCTGTTGAAAAGGGTCACATCAAGGTCAGCCTCAAGCGCCTGCATCTGCTGGCTGACGGCGGCATGGGTCACGTTCACAATCCCGGCGGCTGCGCTGAAAGTCTTGGCGTCGGCGATAGCAACAAGGGTTCTGAGCTGGCGGATGGTCATGGCATGCGGTCACTGAAAAGAAAGCTAAATAATGATGCACTATTCGTCCTGTTTTGGACAGACATACTTTCAGTTTTGGCGCGTGCGTTGGTGCAAGACTTCGGAAATCATTCGCGGGGTAGACTGCTTCGTGGATATCCAGCCAAAGGGGCATGACTAAGCCCCGACAAGATCAGGTTTTGCTTCTGACCGCAGTCTGCCCTGACAAGGCGACAGGTCAGGCGATTGCCCCGCCGCGGATGAAAGCCGCGTGGCGGGATCAAAGACCGTAAAAGGCGGGCCCGCCCATCTTGATCTTTCTATCAATGGACAAACCTTGCCGGGCTGCCCTGAAAGACAGGGTCGCCGGGCCTTTCGTGTTGGGCCAACAATGCATAGAGTTGGAACACTGCCCCAAGCGGAGCTGGCTCAACCAAATGTCCAATCGCACTGACCCCTTTCGCCATCACCCGGGCCTGCGTGATCTCATCACGCCGCCTGCACAGTCGCAGCTGCGCAATCTGACCCTCGCGCGGATCCTGCAGATGGTGCAGGACAACGGAGGCGATACGACGCTCTTTCTGACCGAAGAGGACCGCGAGGCTGATCGCGCTGCACATATGGCAGGGCGCTGGGATCAGGACCTCTGGGTCTTTGCCTATGGGTCACTGATTTGGGACCCGGCCTTTGATTTTGCCGAAATTCGGCGGGCTCACGCGCCCCATGCCGCGCGCAGATTCATTTTGCGCGATATCGGAGGCGGGCGCGGCAGCAAAGATCGTCCCGGCGTCATGGCGGCTTTGGATCATGGTGACGGTTGTGATGGTGTTGTCTTTCGGATCCTTGCCGCTGATCTGCCCGATGAGACCTATCGCATCTGGCTGCGGGAACGGGTCGGCCACGCCTATCAACCGGCCTTTATTCCTGTCACAACGGCGCATGGCAATGTCGAGGCCCTGACCTTTCTGGCAGACCATAGCGCCCCCTTCATCAAAGCTGACATGAGCTATGCCGAGCAGGTCCGCTATTGCGCAACGGGGCACGGCTTTTTGGGCACAAGCCTCGCATATGTCGAAAACCTCGCGGCGCATTTTGACGCCTTGGGCATCCATGACGCAGCACTGCTGCAATTGCGGGATGACGCCCGCGCGTATCAACAGCAAGGCGGGGTCGCATAATGGCGCGCATCAGTGAACTGCATTATTCGAACAACTACTCTACGCAAACCGGGGTGGGAGAATTTCTCGAAGTCGCCCTTCAACCCGGAGAGGACCCAGCCGATTTCACAGTGGG
>CAYLMZ010000170.1:0-3389 GCA_964385035.1 uncultured Loktanella sp. | reverse complement strand
GGGTTGCCCGGTATTTCGCTGGGCAATGTTGTGGGCAGCAATATTGCCAATACTTTTCTGATTTTGGGTGCTGCGGCTGTCATCGCACCGGTCGCGGCTGGGGCTGTGCTTGGTCGTGACGGCTATGTCATGATCGCGGCGACGGCGCTGACCATTGCGTTCATCCTTAGTGGCACCGTCACATTCTGGGCGGGTGCTATTAGCGTCGCGGCACTTGTTGCTTATCTGGGCTATACACTTTTCGCAGGCGGCGAGGCTGATCTGGACGTGTCTGAACCGCCTGATCCATTGTGGATGGGCTTTGCCTACTTCTTGGGTGGATTGGTCTTGGTCGTCCTGGGGGCCAATTGGTTGGTTGCCGGTGCCAGTGATATCGCCCGTGCGCTGGGCGTATCCGAGGCTGTGATTGGGTTGACGATTGTTGCCATCGGCACCTCACTTCCCGAACTGGTCACCGCCGTGATGGCTGCCCGAAAAGGGCATGGCGATATCGCGGTGGGCAACGTGATTGGCTCCAACATATTTAACGTGCTGGGCATTCTGGGCATCACAGCGCTTGTCACACCGTTGGCCGTGCCCGCAGACTTGCTCGGAATGACCATGTGGGTCTTTGCGGCGGCCGCGCTTGCGCCACTGGTCCTGATGCTGGCCTTTGGCGTGCTCAATCGGATTTGCGGTGCACTGCTCTTGGCAGTCTATTTCGGCTACACGGGTGTGCTAGTCGTCGGGGCGCTGTAGGCTGAAAACTTCACGGACGACGGAATAGTCGCGATAGCCCAATCGGGTCAGCGGATTAAAAGTGGTCACATCGAACATACCATCCACAATACAGTCGTCGCGCATATGAACGCCCGTCACCTCGCCAAAGACGGCGAAGTTGGCCTCTCCGGGAAGTTGGACAATCTGGGTCAGCGTGCACTCCAACGTTGCAGGTGCCGCGGCCACACGCGCGCAGGCAATCGTCTCACAATCGGCTTTTTCGATGCCAGCCAAAGCGAATTCATCTTCACCCTTGCCCCAACTGCCCGAGGTTGCGTTCATCGCATCACGCGCGGCATATTCTACGATGTTCACCGCAAAGACGCCCGTTTCGCGGATGTTGGCAACCGAATCCTTGGTGTCGCCCCGATCCTCTTTGGCACTGGTTGAGGCGAACATCACCTGCGGGGGCACATAGGCCACCGCATTGAAAAACGAGTAGGGGGCGAGGTTGTCCTGACCGTCTGCCCCACGAGTTGAAATCCACCCAATCGGACGCGGTGTGACGATGGCATTGAACGGATTGTGCGGCAGGCCGTGACCGTTTTTTGGTGCGTAGAACATCTCAAACCTTTTCGTTTTGTTTTCGCTTAGGTAGCGTGCGACCCGGACGCTGGCCAGACGAAAGACCTATGCAACAATCAGCCATCACTTTGGCCACCGAGCGCCCGGATGATTGGTGGGAGGTCGAGGCCCTATATGACCTCTGCTTTGCCCCGGGCCGGTCGGCGCTGTCGTCCTACCGTCTGCGCGAAGGGGTTGATCCAATCGCCGACCTTTGCCTGACGGCCCGTGATGAGGCAGGCGTCCTTGCCGGGGCTGTCCGTAATTGGCCTGTTCGTGTTGGTGGACATCGGTCTGTCCTTTTGGGCCCCATTGCCGTCCACCCAACCCGTCAGGGCGAGGGCGTTGCCGCGCTCTTGATGCAGGCCTGTCTTGAGCAGGCAAAGGCCCGCGGTTGGGCGCGGCTCATGCTGGTGGGGGACGCGCCCTATTACCGGCGGTTCGGATTTGAAGCGCTCAGGGGCGTCGAAATGCCCCCACCAACCAACCCCGAGAGGGTGCTGGGGGTTGCGCTGGCACCTGACGGGTGGTCCGGCGTTCAAGGGATCGTCACACGAGACCAAGATTGAAACTCTGCCGTCTGATCACCATTTGAATTTGATGGAGACAGATCAGAACACCATGAAAGAGGTCAATCCGGCAGCGTCCCCGACGCCACTGGATGATGCCGCTAAGACCCAGATCGCCCAACTGGCGCACCGCCAAAGGGCCGCGAATGGTGTGCTCATGAAGGCGATCAATTTCGTGGGTGGTCAGGTTGAAGACACGTTGCGGGTCTTGCCTGTTGTCGCACGCAAGGAAATCGACGCCGCAGCGCGCAAGGCACTGCGTCATAGCTTTGATGTCGCTGCGACATCGCGCAACGGTGTCGGGCGAAGGGTTGGATCTGATCGCGCACATAAGATCATGGGCACTGTGTCCGGGGCCATTGGTGGCATCGGTGGGCTGCCCACCGCCATTGCAGAAATCCCCGTGGCCACAACACTGATTTTTCGGGCAGTGCATCACGTAGCCATCGAGAATGGCGAGGTTGAAGGCGCGGATGAAACGCGGGCACAGTGCCTTGCCGTTTTTGGGGCAGGTGGGCCAGATGCCGAAGATGACGGGGTTGATACGGCCTTTATCGGGGCGCGATTGGGTTTGACCGGTGCAGCAGTCAACGGGTTGATCAGCAAGGTCGCCCCTCGCTTTGCAACGATCTTGTCGCAAAAACTGGCTAGCCAAGCCGTGCCGATCCTCGGGGCTGCGGCAGGGGCGGGAACCAACTACGCATTCGTCGACTACTATGTTGAAATGGCCCACGTGCATTTCGGGTTGCGACGCTTGGCACGCACATATGATCCGGATGCGGTCAGCGACTATTTCCATATCGCGCTCGCCGCCGATCACTTGCCTCAGACCTGATAGACCAGCCAATCGGCAATGGCGCGGCGCACGGATTGTTCGCCGTTGTTCGTGGCCTCATCCATGACCTTGCGGACTTCATTCAGATCAATACGGCGAAGCAGATGCTTGACCGGCCCAATAGAGGCGGGCCGCATCGAGAGCGTCTCGATCCCCAATGCCGCCAGACACAGCGCCTCGACCGGGCGGCCTGCATCCTCGCCACAAAAGGACAGCGGCGTCCCTGCAATGCGGCAGCGTTCGACCACATGTTTGATGAACGAAAGAAAGCTCACATCCAACGTATCATAGCGCTTGCGGACGCGTTCGTTTTCACGGTCGGCGGCAAAGAAGAACTGTTTGAGGTCATTTCCCCCGATCGAGATGAAATCGACCTCACTGAAAAAGGCGTCCGGGGCATAAGCGAGCGACGGTGTCTCAAGCATCGCTCCGACCTTCAGACCGGACGGCAATTTGTGGCCCAACTTAGTCTCGCGCGCGATGGCTTTATCCATTTCGGCGCGGGCGGCGCGGAATTCGCTGAGTTGCGTGATAAACGGGAACATGACCGTCAGCGGCCCACCATCAGCAGCGCGCAAAAGCGCCTGAAGCTGCATCCGCAACACGCCCGGTTTGTCCAAGCCCACACGGATCGCCCGCCACCCCATCGCAGGATTCGGCTC
>CAYLMZ010000169.1:0-3406 GCA_964385035.1 uncultured Loktanella sp. | reverse complement strand
ATGCCTGCTACATCTACATTCGCGGAGAATACATCCGCGAGAAAGAAGCCTTGCAAGCCGCCATTGACGAAGCCTACGAGGCCGGCCTTGTTGGCAAGAACGCTGCTGGCTCTGGCTGGGACTTCGACATTTACCTGACTCACGGGGCAGGGGCCTATATCTGCGGCGAAGAAACTGCTCTGATCGAAAGCCTCGAAGGCAAAAAGGGTATGCCGCGAATGAAGCCGCCATTCCCTGCGGGAGCTGGCCTTTATGGGTGCCCAACGACGGTGAACAATGTGGAATCAATCGCCGTTGTGCCCACCATCCTGCGACGCGGCGGAAGCTGGTTTGCCGGTATGGGCCGTCCGAACAATGCGGGCACCAAGCTGTTTGCGATCTCGGGTCATGTGAACAACCCATGTGTCGTCGAAGAAGAGATGTCGATCTCTTTTGAAGAGCTGATCGAAAAGCACTGCGGCGGCATTCGCGGCGGTTGGGACAACCTCAAGGCGGTCATTCCCGGCGGTTCATCTGTGCCATGTGTGCGCGGTGAAAACATGCGTGATGCCATCATGGATTTTGACGCGCTGAAGGAAAAAGGTTCCAGCCTTGGCACCGCAGCCGTTATCGTCATGGATAACTCTACCGACATGATCAAAGCGATCTGGCGTCTGTCCAAATTCTACAAGCACGAAAGCTGCGGTCAGTGCACCCCATGCCGCGAGGGCACCGGCTGGATGATGCGCGTGATGAAGCGTCTGGTTGAAGGCAACGCAAGTGTTGAGGAAATCGACATGCTGCTGGACGTGACAAAGCAGGTCGAAGGCCATACAATCTGCGCATTGGGTGATGCGGCCGCGTGGCCGATCCAGGGTTTGATCAAGAACTTCCGGGACGAGATCGAGGACCGCATCGCAAGCAAACGTTCAGCGGGGATTGCAGCACAATGATGAAGTATAGTTTGGCGATGGTCGCCGCCCTTGGTTTGGCGGCATGTGATACTGGCGGCGCGCGGTCTTTTGATGATCCGGCTGTGCAAAAGCTTTTCACCATGTCCACGCCTGAATACTATGCAAATCTGACGCTGGCCCAGCGGGTTGCACAAGGCTGCGCACGTTACACATATGACGCTGCACTGGATGCGGAGTTGAACGAAGCGCGCAATGAAATGGGCCGTGGGTCCTTGTCTGCGCGCGGTCTGACAAACGCCATCGAGATTGAAACCGATGTCAGCACACGCAGCTTTTCGGCCAAACATGGTGTCGACGTGCGTGCCGATGACCTGTGTTCGGCTGGCGATGCAGAGGTGCTTGAAGGAACCGG
Source organism: uncultured Loktanella sp. (assembly GCA_964385035.1). Taxonomy (GTDB): domain Bacteria; phylum Pseudomonadota; class Alphaproteobacteria; order Rhodobacterales; family Rhodobacteraceae; genus Yoonia. The sequence continues at coordinate 2,101 of CAYLMZ010000169.1, read as the reverse complement.
GCTGTCGGCCCTGTTGATCCCTGCATAAAGGCATCCAGACGCACACGCATGATGAAAGCCGCGGGTGCTCTCGCGGCTTTTGCATTTCCAGACTGTCCACCAAGAAAGAATTGACCACCATGCAACTTGCAGAACTCAACATTGGCCGCCTGCGCGCGCCCACCGATGATCCGATGGTCGCAGAGTTCATGCAGAACCTTGATCGCATCAACGGCATGGCCAAGCGGATGCCGGGGTTTGTCTGGATGATGGAAGGCTCGGGCGAGCCGGGGCAGGGCAACACCGAGAATTGTCTGGATGGGGACCCGCAGTTTGTTGCCAACCTGTCTGTCTGGGAAACCGCAGAACAGCTGGAAACCTTTGTTTTCGACACCCTCCATGTGCGTTTTATGGCCCGCCGGACAGAGTGGTTTTCGGTGTTGGAGCGAATGCATTTTGTCATGTGGTGGGTGCCTGATGGCCACCACCCAAGTCTTGATCAAGCCATGGAAAAACTCAGCTATCGCGAGGCAAATGGCGATAGCCCAGAGGCTTTCGGCTGGGATTGGATGAAGGCGCAGCGGACGACATGACGTTCCATCTGGCAGAGTTCAATTTCGGCACGCTTGCCTATCCGTGGGACGATCCCCGTATTGCGGGGTTTCAGAATGCCATCGCACAGGTCAACGCCATCGCAGAGCGAAGCCCGGGGTTCGTGTGGCGATTGTCCGATGACGACATGGAAGCGACCCAAGAGGATACCACTGGCCCCCTTGCAGACCGGCCCAACACCGCCTCGACCTTGTCGGTCTGGGCTGATGCGCCCGCGCTCTATCAATTTGTCACCAAGACGTTGCACGCACGGATCATGCGCGGCGCACCCGATTGGTTTGTGCCGGGTGACAGCGGTTTTCTGGTGTGTTGGTGGGTGCCTGTAGGCACGCGCCCGAGCGTGGCCGAGGGCATGGCGCAATGGCATCAATTGCAGCAAGAAGGCGAGTCCGCTGCCCGCTTTGGTGGTAAATCCCTCAAAGCCTATGCCTTGGCGGATACCGGAGCATGCAATCAGTCTTGATATTGAATATCGCAGGCTTTGGAACGATCTTTGGTCCAGCAAAAACACGCATTTCAGGCGTTCGGAGAAAGTAGATGCCAGCAATGAAATCAGTCACACGTTCGGGCCTCCTCGCGGGTGTATTGGGGGTCTTATTGGCCGCACCGCTCGCCGCACAAACGCCTTTGCGTGATGTAGCCAAGGTCCGCGACGGCATTGTCTTTGTTGGCATGGCTTATGAGATTTCTGAACAATGCGATGAGCTGAGCGCACGGCTCTTCAGGGGGTTGAGCTATCTCAATTCGCTACGCAGCCATGCCCGTGAGCTTGGTTATTCCGAGGCCGAGATTGAGGCTTATATCGACGATCGGGCGGAGCGTGATCGCCTGGAGGCCATTGCCCGCAACTCTTTGGCGGAATTGGGCGTTGTCGACAATGATGCGGCCACCTATTGCGCGGTGGGCCGTGCGCAGATTGCGGCAAATACGCGCGTTGGCTGGCTATTGCGCTGATCTGGCCCAATTGGGTGGAATTTTGAACGATTTTTTTTCAATCCGACTAGCGTCCTTGCGCATGTCGCGTTAGAACGCGCCCAACGCGGGGTGCCGTTCACTACGGTATACGCGATAGGGAACATATAAGGCACGCCAATGTCTAACCAGCGCAAAGTCGTCATTGATGGGAATGAGGTCGAAGTAGATGGGTCCATGACTCTGATACAGGCCTGCGAAGAAGCGGGAATCGAAATCCCGCGGTTCTGCTACCACGAACGGCTTTCGATTGCGGGCAACTGCCGGATGTGTCTGGTCGAGGTTGTCGGCGGCCCGCCCAAGCCCGCAGCCTCTTGTGCGATGCAGGTCAAGGATCTGCGCCCCGGCCCTGAGGGCCAACCGCCTGTTGTGAAAACCAACTCGCCCATGGTCAAAAAGGCCCGCGAAGGCGTGATGGAGTTTTTGCTGATCAACCACCCGCTGGATTGCCCGATCTGCGATCAGGGCGGTGAGTGTGATTTGCAGGATCAAGCGATGGCCTATGGCGTCGATTTCAGCCGCTTCCGCGAACCCAAGC
>CAYLMZ010000168.1:0-3467 GCA_964385035.1 uncultured Loktanella sp. | reverse complement strand
CTTGAGCGGGCCATATCAATCGGCGCGCCCATCTCGATGCTGATCGCTTCGGCCATTTCTTCGACGCGCGCCTCATATTGGGCGAGGATCGCCTTGACGTAGTCCGCGCGTTTTTCTGGTGGGGTTGCGGCCCAAGCAGGAAACGCAGCGCTTGCTGCGGCAACAGCTGCGTCTGTGTCCGCCTGATCGCCCAGCGAAATGATGGCGCATACGTCTTCGGTCGAAGGGTCAATCACATTGTGGTCACGCGGGGCAACAGGGGGCACCCATGCGCCGTTGATATAGAAGTCCCGTTTCTCGATCATCGCATCCTCCACGCGTTGGTTCGGACAAAGTAGTGGCACTGCCGCAAATCAAGCGCAAGAGACAGTAGCAGTTGCCGCAAGGGCCACTTATATCAGTGCCAACACAAAACCATAAAAGGAGCCATGACCATGGGCCTGCGCATCAATGATACAATCCCGAACCTGACGGTTGAGACGGATCAGGGCACACTCACGCTGCATGACTGGATCGGCGATAGCTGGGCGATCCTGTTCTCGCATCCCAAAGACTTTACGCCTGTTTGCACCACTGAATTCGGCGCTGTTGCACAGCTTGCCGACGAGTGGGAAAAGCGCGGCACCAAGGTGATCGGCGTCAGCGTCGATGGCGTCGAAGATCACAAGAAATGGAAAGCCGACATCGAGACAGTCGGCGGTGCGCCTGCCGGTTTCCCGATCATTGCGGATACGGGGTTGGAGGTGTCCAAGGCCTTCGACATGCTGCCCGCCGAAGCCTATTTGCCTGACGGTCGAACCCCTGCGGATAGTGCGACGGTCCGTTCGGTCTTTATCATCGGGCCCGACAAGCAGCTGAAACTGTCGATGACTTACCCTATGACGGTGGGCCGGAATTTTGCCGAAGTCTTGCGCGCGCTGGATGGCTTGCAGACATCCACTGGGCGCGGGGTGGCAACACCTGCCAACTGGCAGGTCGGCGAAGACGTGATCATTCCGCCGACTGTCAGCAACGATGATGCCAAGGCGAAGTTCGGTGAATTTGAGACGGTGCTGCCTTACCTGCGCAAAACCAAGCTGGATTAGACCAGCCAGAGCTAAGAACTGAAAAGGCCCCACAGTAGCGCTGCGGGGCCTTTTCATTGAACAAGATGAGGACCTAGTAAGTGTAGGTCACAGCAAGCCCCACGAATGGAAATACCGGAATATCCTCGAGGTCATTGTTCAGGTCTTCTACGTCGGCGGGATCGGCGTCGTCCGATGACGCTTCAAGAGATGAAATGAGCACACCAATATCGCCTGTGACAGACCAACCGGGCGTAAACTCATAATCAAAGCCAGTCGTGACCATCGGAATGACATCACGCGCGAAACCGATTTCAAACGACTCGCTCGACTCATTTTCCCCACTAATCTCAAAGCTCGAGAACATCAGGCCACCCGATATGCGCCATGGGTTTGCAAAGGGATAGTAGTCCGCAACAACGGCAACCCCGCCAAACTCGGCTTTGCCATCGACGGTTTCATCTTCGATTTCGAATTCATCTTCGATGTTGAAGCCACCCATCAACATACCACGGACGGCGATGTTGGGGGCCACACCGTATTGGGCCTCAAGCGAGAGCCCCATGCTCGTGGACCCGATCCCAACTGAAATTTCGCCCACCTCTTGTGCAGTGGCAGCCTGTCCAATCATCAAGGCGGCAACAGCGGTACTCAGCATTTTGAAAGTCAAATCGTCTTCCTTTCCTTGTCTTATTCGCGCATCAACAGCGCAACTTTAGCATGCGTTGACGTTAGGGAAAGTCATGCTGGCCGGTCCGTGCAAATTTATCGGCATGTCTCGATATCTGGCCCAAAAAATGGGCGCCACTGACCCTTCAAACAAAAAAGGGCCCGCCAGCAATGCTGACGGGCCCAATTCCGATGTGCGATCCGGGTTACTCGGACGCTTCTTCTTTTGTGATCTCTTGGCCAGTTTCCTGATCGACCATCTTCATGGCCAGACGGACCTTGCCGCGATCATCAAAGCCCAACAGCTTGACCCAGACTTCCTGACCTTCTTTGAGAACGTCGGATGGGTGGTTCAAACGGCGGTTTTCGATCTGGGAGACGTGGACCAGACCATCGCGCTTGCCAAAGAAGTTCACGAATGCACCAAAGTCGACGACTTTGACCACTGTGCCTTTGTAGATCACGCCTTCTTCCGGCTCGGCCACGATCGAGTGGATCATGTCGTAGGCCTTCTTGATCGCGTCGGCGTCGTTGGATGCCAGCTTGATCACACCATCGTCGTTGATGTCGACCTTGGCGCCTGATGTCTCAACGATCTCGCGGATAACCTTACCGCCAGAACCGATCACTTCACGGATCTTGTCGGTTGGGATCTGCATCGTTTCGATCTTAGGGGCGTGGACGCTGAACTCATTCGCACCTGTCAGGGCTTTGCCCATCTCGTTCAGGATATGCAAACGACCGGCTTTCGCCTGCTCAAGCGCTTTCTTCATGATCTCGGGCGTAATGCCAGCGATCTTGATGTCCATCTGCAGTGACGTGATGCCGTTCTCGGTACCAGCCACTTTGAAGTCCATGTCGCCGAGGTGATCCTCGTCACCCAGAATGTCAGACAGAACAGCATAAGAACCGTCTTCTTCCATCACCAGACCCATCGCCACACCGGCGACCGGGGCTTTCAAAGGCACACCAGCGTCCATCATGGACAAGGAGCCACCGCAGACAGAGGCCATCGAGCTTGACCCGTTGGATTCGGTGATCTCGGACACCACGCGGATGGTGTATGGGAAGTCTGTTGGCGCTGGCAGAACCGCCTGCAATGCACGCCAAGCAAGCTTGCCGTGACCGATTTCACGACGACCCGGGGAACCCACGCGGCCCACTTCACCGACCGAATAGGGTGGGAAGTTGTAGTGCAGCATGAAGTTGGCTTTATACATGCCGGTCAGCGCGTCGATCATCTGCTCGTCGTCGCCGGTGCCCAGAGTTGTGACAACCAGACCTTGGGTTTCGCCGCGTGTGAACAGGGCAGACCCGTGGGTCCGTGGCAGGATGCCGGTCTCGGACACGATGGGGCGAATTTCGTCCAATGCTCGACCGTCAATGCGGCGGCCATTCTTGACGACGTCACCACGCAGAACGCCAGATTCAAGCTTCTTCAGCGCTGGGCCCAGGTTTGCATCTTCCTGCTGTTCCTCGGTCAGGCTTTCGATGATCTCTGTCTTCAAAGCGGCAACAGCTGCTGTGCGCTCTTGCTTGTCAATGATCGCGTAAGCGGCACGCATCTTGTCTTCGCCAGCGGCTTTCACGGCCTCATAGAGGTCGGAATAGTCAGGGGCTTGGAAGTCGAACGGCTCTTTCGCGGTATCTTCGGCCAAATCGATGATCAGGTCGATGACGGGCTGGATCTGCTCGTGCGCAAAGGTCACCGCACCCAGCATTTCGTCTTCGGTC
>CAYLMZ010000167.1:0-3468 GCA_964385035.1 uncultured Loktanella sp. | reverse complement strand
GATGTCGCCATCAACGCAGGCTGCGCATTTGCCGTCAGGGTCAGATCAGCGATATCGCCATCCCAGATCAATCCCGACAGGCTTTCACCCAAAGCCTCATCCACCTCGTCAAAGACAGCTTTCGCCTCAGGATAGGCATCAGCAAAGGCTTTCCCCATCCCAATGGTCTGGGCACCCTGCCCCGGAAATACAAACGCGCGCATATGCGACCCCTCTCTTGTCCCCGTATTTTTATCAGTGGCTTACCTTGGGTCGCCGCCGCACACAAGCAATCGGGCACCGGATGATGATCTGCGCAGAGGCGCATTGCATTCCTGCACAGCCACGGTGGTGTGCAGGACTTCACCAATGCACTAGCTTAGACCCAACGAGATCTTCGGAGAGTCACATGAGCGCCCAGACCACCTACGGCACCGTTACAAAGACATTTCACTGGCTGACAGCCCTACTAATCCTGACAGTGATCCCCTTGGGTGCCATCGCAAACCGTCTGCCCTACGAGACGAACGCGCAGCTGGCCTTCAAAGCCCAGCTCTTCTCGCTCCATAAAACGCTTGGGGTGATCGTCTTTGCGGTGGCCTTGGCCCGCATTGTCTGGGCGCTGACACAAACAAAACCCGCACCACTACATCCCGAACGCAAAACCGAAACGTTTCTGGCCGAACTCGTGCACTGGCTGCTTTATGTTTCATTGGTTGCGGTCCCATTGACCGGCTGGATCCACCACGCCGCCACGACAGGGTTCGCGCCCATATGGCTGCCCATCAGTCAGGACCTGCCCTTGGTGGCCAAAGACGAATCCATCGCCAAACTCTTTGCTGGACTGCATTGGGCATGGAGCAAGATCATGGTCGGCGCCATTTTGCTGCACTTTGTAGGCGCGATGAAACACCATCTGATCGACAAAGACAGCACATTGCGCCGCATGTGGTTTGGGCAAAGCGCGCCGAGTGCGGTTGCTCACAAAGGCACATGGACCGCTCCGGTCCTTGCCGTGGTGATCTATGCAGCTGTCACCGGTGCCGGTGCTGCAGCAGGGCTATACACCGCGAAACCAGCCGCTGAACGCGTGGCGCTGGCAGAGGTCTCATCGGATTGGGTCGTGCAAGAGGGCGAGATCGCGCTGACCATCACCCAATTCGGCGCACCCGTGACCGGCAGCTTTGCGGACTGGACGGCGGCAATCCGTTTTGACGAAAACGCCACACAAGAAATCGGAGACGTGACCACAACCATCGGGATTGGCTCCCTGACTTTGGGGTCCGTCACCAATCAAGCTCTTGGCGCTGATTTCTTTGATGCCACAGCATTTCCAACCGCAACTTTCACCGCCCAGATCATAGCAGCCGAGGCTGGCTACATCGCAGACGGCACGCTGACCATTAAGGACAACAGTGTTGCAGTTGCCCTACCCTTTACACTCAATATCGACGGTGACACCGCCCAGATGACCGGCAGCGTGACGCTTGACCGCCGCGACTTTCTCATCGGGCAAAGCATGAATGACGAAAGCAATCTGGCGTTCCCGGTCGAGGTCAGCATTTCACTGACAGCAACACGGGCCGAATAGACAAAGGACTTCGCCAACAAAAAAGGGCCGCATCACAAAGATGCGGCCCCTTTTGCATTTTGACTGGCAGTTGTTTAGCCCGCCTGCATCGCCTCGATCGAGATCACGATATCAACTTCGTCACTGACGAATGGGGCGAAAGCGCCGACTTCAAAATCCGAGCGCAGGATCGTTGTCGTTGCGTCAAAACCGGCCCAAGGCTTTTCAGCCATTGGATGCATGCCAACCTGATTGAGTGTCGCATCTAGAACGACAGGCTTGGTGATGCCATTCAGGGTCAGATCACCTGTAATCAGCGCTGTATTTTCGCCAGTGACCTCAATACCGGTCGATGCGAATGTTACCATTTCATCATCAGCCGCGTTGAAGAAATCACCGCTCATGAAGTGATCAAAGCGGGCTTCCCAACCAGTCAGCATTGTGCGGACAGGGAAAGAAACATTCACCGACGATGCGGCAGGGTTTTCCTGATCGAAGGCAATCTCGCCCTCAAAACCAGAGAACATACCATAGGTCGTGGAATAACCCAGGTGATCGTATGAAAACACGATCTGGCTGTGGCTGGCGTCTAGAACGTAGTTTGCGGTCGAGGCAAAGGCGGGGGTCGTCAGCGTTGCGGCAACAAGTGCAGCAGACGTCATAAGGGCTTTCATCGTGATCTCCATCAAATGAGCATTGTGCGTCATCGATAGATATTGCAGTAGCGCCTAAAGCAAACCTGCGATTTCGAACATGTGATGTTCAATCAAACAGACTAAATGACCATTCAGGCTGCCTTGCCCTTTTGGGGTGCTTCCGCGACCGGTTGAGACACGCGACGACGTGGCGCGCCCAGATCAATCGGTCCGACCAGATCACGCGCCAGCGTTTCGCGCAGCATATCAAGTTCGGCCTCACGGCCTTCTGCCACCAGAACCATCTTGCCACGGTAGCCCAAAACCAATTGGGCGGGTGCAGCCGCGCCCGCGGTTTCCAGATAGACACCACCGATCTCATCAAAGGGGTAAGTTGCAAGAACAGTCGGCTTTCCTGCACGGTTCTGGATGACTTCTGCAATTGTGCGCTGTTCGGTATCAAAATGCACTTCGGTCTGGGACCCACGACTTGCAAACCACAACAGATAGGCCGCACCTGCGCCAAACAGCCCTGCCGCACCGATCCGGAGCGGCCCAAAATCCGTGCTGAGGAACATGCTTGGCAAAAGAAGCAGTCCAAGACCAGCGGTGGTAAACACAACACCAAGGAAAAACGCAAAAACCTGACCGAACAAAACACTTACAGGGGCTTTGTTGCCGGAACGGATCACATAGCCATTCTCTCGCTTTTCGATCTCGACATCGCGGCCACGATTGCCGTTGCGCAGCGATTTCAATGCAAGTGTGTCGATATCAGACATACCGTTTCTCCAGTTCCCTTTTCTACAACTTCTCGCGCAAAGAGGGCGAGAAAGGGGCAAGGACAGGGCATGGTTGCGGAACCATTGTGGGAGGTGCCAAAAAACCTGTGCCACAAACGCCACAAAGCCTTGCGTGGCGCGTGATGCTCTGTATAAGGCCGCATCCTCGCTGCAAAACGTTATGAACTGCGCAGACTCTCGTGGATGGGACGCAGCAGGAAAACCGCCCATCCTTTGAAATGCGCTGAGAAATGAACTGGAGTTCACATGCCGCTTTATGAGCATGTCATGATTGCGCGTCAGGACTTGTCCAACACGCAAGCAGAAGGCCTCATCGAACATTTCAGCACCGTCCTCGCGGACAACGGCGGCAAGGTCGTTGCGAACGAGTACTGGGGCGTCAAAACGATGGCCTACAAGATCAACAAGAACCGCAAGGGCCACTACGCCCTGCTGCGCACCGACGCCCCTGCCCCTGCCGTGCAGGAAATGGAACGTCTGA
>CAYLMZ010000166.1:0-3470 GCA_964385035.1 uncultured Loktanella sp. | reverse complement strand
CATCGAGCTGAAAGGCAACGCTGCTAGCAGGCGCAGCATTTGTGGCAAAGGGCGGGAAGCAGACATTCGCTGCAGGCGCAGAAAGATGACCTGTTGTTGGTCGTAACCGACATCGACTCCAACTTCGGTACCGAACCGCGTGCTGCAAACCTCACGAAGAGACAACCCAGCGGCGCATCCCGCAAGTGGTTTGGCGCGTACGGCATATGACAGAACAGCGTCCTTCTTGTATCTTTCGAGATTGGAGGTTCCGATGCAGCATTCATCCCAGCAACCAACAGTACATGTGGGCAAAGTCTGGCGGTTGATGCTGGCCGATCTTGGACTTAGCGCTGCAGTTGTCCTTCGCCTTGCGAACCTGCCAAGCGGGCTGTTGGACGGGGACGGCAGCCGCATCACGCTGGATGAGTTCTACGCCCTTTGGGAGAGTTTTGACGCAGAGGCGCAATCACCGACACTGGCCCTCAAACTCGGCCAGATCGAATCAAGCGAGTTCTTCGATCCTGCGTTCTTTGCGACCATGTGTGCGCCCAACATGACGGTTGCGGGGCAGCGGCTTGGTGAATTCAAGCGCCTCGTGGGGGCCTTCAGCCTTGAGGTGGAGGTTATGCCAACCGCGACCCGGTTCAGCTACCGATGCAAGTATCGCCCCGATTTGCCCACGACGCTCGCGGCAACTGAGATTGTCTTTTTGGTCAATTTGCTGCGTCGCGCCACACGCCGACGGGTTGTGCCGAAGACTGTCGTCCTCCCAACGGAACTCCAAGAGACGTCCGCATTCGAAGACTGGTTCGGATGTGGGATCTCCCATGGGGAAGCTGCATCATTCAGCCTTGATCCCATCGACGCGATGCGGCCCTTCCTGACGCATGACAATCAGATGTGGCACTCTTTTGAGCCGGACTTGCGGCGCCGGATGGACGCGGGGCGCGAGGACCTCGGCATGCGCGCCCGCGTTGAAAATGCCTTGCTGGAGCTTTTGCCCAGCGGACGGACGCAGATCGATGACGTGGCGGGTGAACTTGCCGTCAGCCGCCGGTCACTCCAAAGGCGGCTTTCGGAAGAAGGGACCTCTTGGCTGGATGTTCTTAACGCCGCGCGTATGCGACTGGCCCAGCACTATCTCACCAATACAAACCTTGGCGCCACAGAGGTGAGTTTCTTGCTGGGCTTTGAAGACCCCAACTCGTTCTTCAGGGCCTTTCGGCGGTGGACAGGCACCACACCCGAAGCCTGGCGCGAGGCACAGCGACAGAGCGCCTGATGTTTGGCGCGCCACGCAAGTGATCTGGCGCAGCCTGCGAGTGACCTAAGCGCTTTCGGTGTCCACATTTAGACCAGTGAAACCGGCTCTTTGTGAGGACCCATGACCACATCCACCGTTATCCGGCGCCATGCCAATGCAAGCGTTGCGGGCAAGAAAGTGCTCTACATCGTCTCGAATCCGGCGACCCTTATGGGGTTTCCGGTCGGCTTTTTCGCCGAGGAAATGACCGGCCCGTTCTTTGACCTGATGCAGGCGGGCTGCACTGTCGATATCGCCTCGCCCAAAGGCGGCAAGGTCGAATTCGACGGCTTCTCGGACCCTGAAAACGAGGCGACGCAATATCCCAATGATCTGATCACCCTTGGGTTCAAACACCACGCGACATTTGCCGCGCTGTTGGAGAACACGCCTTCAATCGCAGATGTGGATATCAGCCAATATGATGCGGTCTGTGTCGCTGGTGGCGGCGGTCCGCTGGTCACCTTCAGGGATGACACCGCCCTACACAAGTTGGTCGCTGACTTTTATGAGGCCGACAAGATCATCGGCCTGATCTGCCACGGCACCTGCCTGATGCTTTGGACCACGCTCAGCGATGGGACGCTGATGGCGGATGGCAAGACCTGGACGGGCTACCCCGACAGCGAAGAACAGATGATGGATGCGGCCTTGGGCACCAAGGTGAACGAATACACCATCGAGACCGAGGCGAAGAAAAACCCGAACACGACGTTCGAGTCTGCCGCGCCACTTGCGCCATTCGCGATCCGTGACGGTCAGATCATCACCGGACAGCAGCAACACAGCACGCGGCTGTTTTCGGATCTGCTGATCGACGCGCTGGCTGAATAACGCCGTGGGGCCGCCCAAAAGGTCCGGCCCCAAGATGCCGTCCGCCAACTTGATCCCCTAAACGAAAGTGTGAACGACATGAAAAAGCTTCTACTTCTTGCCGCACTCATCAACTTGGCTGTCGCCGTCATACATATCTGGATCGGAGAGGCCGAGGTTGTTTCGCCCTTGCTGGCCTCCGATGCGCCGGATTTGGTCAAGGGGACTTTGCATTCGGCGTGGCACATGATTTCCGTCGTGCTTCTGTTGTCATCACTGACGCTTTTCTACGTCAGCTTCGCGGATAACGACGGCCCGAACAGCGCGACTTTGCCAACCTGTATCGGCGTTCAGTACATCGGCTTGGCCTTAGTCTTTGTCGGGACGAGTCTTCTTTATGGGCAATTCTTCATTCAAATCCTGATGCTCTTGCCCATCGGCATCTTGTCCTTCTGGGCCGGTCGGCCAGCGCGCAATACGTAAGGCCCGATCCACGCCTTAGCCGTCATGCGGACGCGCGTTCTTCGACTTGCTCCATACATATCAGCTAAAGGAAAAAGCAGATGACGAAAGTCTTCGTGACCGGAGCCTCCGGTTTCATTGCCAAACACATCCTGCGTGAATTGCTGGATCAGGGATACGCCGTCAGCGCTTCGGTCCGGTCCGAGAAACGCAAGGGCGAATTGCAGGGCCTGTTTCCTGGTGCAACGCTGGAGTTTGCGACCCTCGATCTGACCAAGGATGAGGGCTGGGAGGATGCGTTGCAGGGCTGTGATGTTCTGATCCATACGGCGTCGCCATTTCCGCTGACGGAACCGAAAGACCCCCAAGACCTGATCCGCCCCGCTGTCGATGGCACGCTGCGGGCGATGCGTGCGGCAAAAGCCTTAGACATCAAGCGGGTGATCCTGACGTCGTCCTGCGCTGCGATCTACAAGCAGTCTGACAAGCCCAAGATGCTGCCCTCGGACGAAACCAACTGGACAACACCCGAAGACCGGGCGGTCGGGTCCTATGAAGCCTCCAAGACGCTGGCGGAAAAGGCGGCCTGGGACTTTGTGGCCGAAAACCCCGACATCGCCCTGACGACCATCAACCCTGGCGCTGTCTTTGGCCCGCCGATGGATGCACGCTACGGCGCATCGCTTGAACTGGTCGAGCAGTTGATGACCGGCAAAGTGCCAATGGCCCCGCCCGTCGATATGGTCGCTGTGGATGTGCGGGACGTGGCGCGGATGCATGTCGCGGCGATCGACCTTGAGGCCGCCAAAGGCCAACGCTTTGCCGCTGCAAGCGGGACGTATTCCTTGCTCGAGTTCGGGAACATGTTGAAGGGCTGGGACAGCGGTTTGAAGACGCCGGGTCGTGAGGC
>CAYLMZ010000165.1:0-3471 GCA_964385035.1 uncultured Loktanella sp. | reverse complement strand
CCCCGCCCCCTGTGATGTCGCGGATGGCTTCGGCGACATTGGCGGTGCTGGCGTTGACGGATGCATCCGCGCCAAGGCTCTTGGCATGGGTCAGTTTCTCTTCGACGATATCGACGACGACAACACGGGCGCCCAGCATCTTGGCCAGCAACAGCGTGGAAAGACCAATCCCGCCAGTACCGTGGATTGCGACCCACTCTCCGGCGCGGACACCGGCCCGATCCGTCAGCGCATGCCACGCCGTTGTCACACGACACCCAAGACCCGCCGCAAGCGCAGGTTCCATCGTCTCAGGCAAATGCACAAGGTTATGGTCATGGGGCACCGCCACATATTCCGCATAGGCACCGGGCGCGCCAAAGCCTGGCACAACAGCACTTTCGCAGGTGTTGGATTTACCCGTCTGGCAAGCAGGACATGTTCCACACCCTAGGATAAAGGGCGCAATCAGGCGATCACCGACCTTGTGCTTGGCCTGCGGCCCTGCCGCGACCACCGTGCCGCAGTATTCATGTCCAAGGATATCACCATTGCCAACTTTCGGATGCTCCCCCACCCAGCCATGAAAGTCCGAGCGGCAGACACCACAGGCCAGAACCTCCAGCACGACACCATCCGACGGACAGGACGGATCGTCGACAGTCTCAATAGACAAATCCTCATGAAATTCCCGAACCACAGCTGCGCGCATCATCTTTCCTCCCAAAGCATGTCAGGGAGAGTTGTAACCTCAAGATGCGCTGTCGGAAATGGAAATGAATTTACGAGCGATGAAAGGCCGGCTTACATCTGGTCCTTCGTTGGTGGAACGCGCCTTGCTTGGCCCGACCTCCCCCCTTCAACCAGCGGGAGGCCGCACTTCAGCCTCGGATTGGCCCCGCCGAACATGATCAAAAATCAAAGTCTGCGTAGGAGCAGGGTTGCTCAGCTTTTGTAATCCTGACCAATAGACACCAAACTTGAACGAAGGCGCGACATCGCGGTTGAGATTGCGACCAGTATGGCTGTGCACAAGGCGATCATTGACCCAAACGTTGATCAACCCATTTTCGCCTGTCGACCAAACGGCCTGCACCCGAATATCATGCCAACGATTGTTCACCCGTGACGGCGGAACAATTGTCTTGTCAACCATCAGCGGCGGTGGTCTCATGTCGTCAACCTGCTGCGTGGTCGGATCATCCTGCGTGATGATGATCCCGTCAGCACGATAAAGGTTGAACCCCAAAGTGATCTCACCCGATCCTCTTGTGTCCTGCCACTGCGCCAGAATCAGGTTGGCGGGATCAATGCCACGGGTGCCTTCGGAGACGAAAACAGAGAAGGCATACCACTCTTCCCGGTTCAGCGCGACAGAGCTGCGGTCCACAATTTCAGAGCGGGCCCGGCCTGAGCCGCAATCGTCGAAGGTGCGATTGCCCGCGCATTGTCCATCAGAAACGCTGAACATCAAAGCAGTGTCACCCGTGCGTGTCGGAGACGAAACGGTCGTGGGGCGGTTGCGCGGATTGGCATGCTCAATCCTGATCCCGCTGACGTCACTCACTGAAGAGGCCGCGCCGCTCACCGCGCCTGTTCCGGTTTCATCAGGTACACAACCAAGCAAAAGACCAGCAGCGAAAACGCTGATCAGCATGTTCTTGAATCTCACAACCAACTCCTGTGACGCAACCAACCGCGGTCAGTTTCTCAAGGTGGACATTCTAAATCAAGACATCAGACAAAAAAGGCCGCTCTGGCGAGCGGCCTTTTCAAATTCTCAGGTATGTCCGGCTTTACGCAGCCAGCGCATCCTTTGCTTTGCCAACGATTGTCGCAAATGCATCTGGTTCGTTTACGGCCAGATCAGCAAGGACCTTACGGTCAACTTCGATACCAGCAAGGTTCAAACCGTTGATGAACTTGGAGTAGTTCAGGTTCTCGTCCACGGCGCGCACACCTGCGTTGATCCGCTGGATCCACAGCGCGCGGAAGTTGCGCTTGCGGTTGTGACGGTCGCGGGTTGCATATTGGTTGGCCTTGTCAACGGCCTGCTTGGCGACTTTGAACGTCTTGGAGCGGCGGTCGTAATAACCTTTGGCTGCGTCCAGGACTTTCTTGTGACGACGGTGAGTGACTGTTCCACCTTTAACGCGCATATCTCAAATCCCTCTTAACGGTTGTAAGGCATCATTGGCTTGATGATACCCTCATCAGCCTTCGACAGAATTGTCGTACCGCGTGCGTTACGAATGAATTTCTTGGTGCGCTTGATCATGCCGTGGCGCTTGCCCGCCTGGGCTGCCACAACGCGGCCAGAAGCCGTCGTCTTGAACCGCTTTTTGCAGCTCGATTTTGTCTTCATCTTCGGCATTTCCGTCTCCTCTTTCGGTCGGTCGGAACACGCGACTCGGCATGCCATATCGGCCGGACGCGCGGTTGAAGGCTGCGCTATAAGACGCATCCCCAATATGTGCAAGCCATTTAGTTCAGGTAACGCCCCAAAACTTCGACGATAATGTCGTCGACGTTGCTGACGGTATACCGCTCATCATCTTCCTGCACGGCATAGGCAATCGCGAGCCCACCCACGATGATCATGATCAGCGCGCGCGCAGGCCAGCGTTTATCAGCGTAGGCTGCAACGAAGGACGGGATCGCAAAGGCCGCCATCACTAAACCGAAGACAAAAATCAGATCGAGGTCCATCGCGACGGCCTGCCTTTCACCTGTTGCAGGTTGAGCTTACTCCGAAGCTGTCGCGTAGAGCAAACCCTCTGAACATGGGGCAACGCGCAGAATGTTCGTGGACCCCGGTGTATTGAAAGGCACACCTGCGGTCACGACAACCATGTCATTATCGCCTGCCAGTTCTTGGGCTTTTGCCGCACGCACGGCGGCGACAACGGCATCCTTGAATCGGTCCACATGACCGGAAAGCGCACAATTCGTCCCCCAGGACAGGCAAAGGCGGCGGGCTGTTTCGATGTGGTTCGTCAGGGCAATGATCGGCACCCTTGGACGCTCACGCGACACCAGCAGGGCCGTCGTGCCCGATTGCGAGAAGCAGCAGATCGCTTTGACGTCTGTGGTCTCTGCGATTTCACGGGCCGCAGAGACAATACCATCGGCAACGGTCTTGCCGTCCGCCTTGCGCGAGGCTTCGATAATATCAGTATAGGTCGGATCAGCCTCAACCTCGGCTGCGACGTTGTTCATCGTTGTGACAGCTTCGATCGGATATGACCCGGCGGCAGATTCCGCAGACAGCATGATTGCGTCAGAGCCTTCATAGATCGCGGTCGCGACGTCGGACACCTCAGCGCGGGTCGGCATCGGGGAATCGATCATCGATTCCAGCATCTGCGTGGCCACGATCACGGGCTTGGCGGCAGCACGGCACTTGCGCACCAGTTGCTTCTGGATCGGAGGCACGTTCTGGACGGGAAGTTCAACGCCCAGATCACCACGCGCAACCATAATACCGTCAGA
>CAYLMZ010000164.1:0-3497 GCA_964385035.1 uncultured Loktanella sp. | reverse complement strand
GGCATGACAATCGTCGGCCACGACTTCCGCGACGGCATCCTGTTCGTGCCCGAGGTTCTGCTGGCCGCCAACGCCATGAAAGGCGGCATGGCGATCCTGAAACCGCTCTTGGCCGAAACAGGCGCACCGCGCGTGGGCAAGATGGTCATCGGCACCGTGAAAGGCGATATCCACGACATTGGCAAAAACCTTGTGTCCATGATGATGGAAGGTGCCGGTTTTGAGGTCGTCGATCTTGGGATCAACAATGCAGTCGAAGCCTACCTTGAGGCGCTTGAGGCAGAACAGCCCGACATTCTGGGCATGTCAGCCCTTCTGACGACAACAATGCCTTATATGAAGGTGGTCATCGACACGATGGTCGAGAAAGGCCTGCGCGATGATTATGTTGTCCTCGTTGGCGGTGCGCCGTTGAACGAGGAGTTCGGCAAAGCCATCGGCGCAGACGCCTATTGCCGCGACGCAGCCGTAGCCGTCGAGACCGCAAAGACATTCATGGCCCGCAAACACAATCAGGGCGCTGCTGCGGTCTGATCTTTTATGAGCGGCATGGCACTCCTATCTATGGATAAAGGAGCCACCCATGCCGCTTAACCGCCTTATCTTCGTTCTTGTCACCGTGCTGGCCCTCGCGGGCGGAACCATCGCCCTTTGGGTAACCTTTATTGACACAGGTGGCACCGCATCACTGACGCAGATCATTCTGCTGTCGGTGGCTGTCATGGCCTTGGCTGTTGGCATTCGCGTTTTCGCACCGCGCAGCCCTGACGAAAATGACGACTGACGCCATACTGACCACCGAAGGGCACGCACCTGATGGACAGGGCGACGTGCTGCTTCTGGCCTGCGGTGCACTGGCACGAGAGATTATCGCGATCAAAGAGGCGAACGCCCTCGGCCACCTTGATCTCCAATGCCTGCCTGCCATCTATCACAACCATCCTGAACGGATTGTGCCTGCCGTGAAAGAAGAGGTTGAAAAGTATCGTGACCACTACAGACAAATATTTGTCGTCTACGCCGACTGTGGCACAGGCGGTTTGCTAAAGGCGGCCTGTGATGAGTTGGGTGTTGGCATGGTCGCAGGTCCGCATTGCTATGCGTTCTTTGAAGGGAACGACAGTTTCGCAGAACGCGACGAGATGACGGCCTTTTATCTGACTGATTTTCTGGTCAGGCAGTTTGATGCCTTTGTCTGGGAACCGCTTGGGTTGGACCGTCACCCTGAACTGCGGGACATGTATTTTGGGAACTATGAAAAGCTCGTCTATCAGGCCCAAACAGATGATGCGGCCCTGACGCAAAAGGCACAAGACTATGCAAACAGGCTCGGCCTTGGTTTCGAACGACGCTTTACAGGTTACGGGGATCTGACCCCGGCCCTGACAGCCTTGCGCTAGGCCGCAGCAGCGGCGGTTTCCCGAATACGTTCGACCATGGCGCGCAAACCATTTGAACGCTGCGCCGACAGATGGTCGTTCAGTCCTAACCGGCCAAGTTCAGCCGACGCGTCAATCGCCAAAACGTCTTTGACCGGTTGGTGATTATACAGCGACAACAGCACAGCAATCAGCCCGCGTACGATCATCGCATCACTTTCGCCCCGAAAGGTGAAAACACCATCCTTGATCTGTGGGACCAACCAGACCTGGCTCGCACAGCCATCGACTTTGGTCGCGGGTACGCGCAACGCATCCTCAAGCGGCGGCATCGCCTTGCCCATGTCAATCACATGGCGGTAGCGGTCTTCCCAATCGTCGAGGAATTCAAACGTATCAACAAGCTCTTCAAAATCAGGGTTGGCCATTGGAACACTCGGTTTTTGCTGTTGGGTGTGATCTAGGCCGCCATAGCCAGTTGGTCCAGATCAAAGCGCGACCGTAACGACCTTTTGGCCTTTGACGGCCAGGCCGACTGCACCTTCACACAGTTTGAGGGCATCATTGCCAAAGACATCGCGGCGCCACCCCTTCAGGGCCTGCACATCCCGGCTTCCGGCAGCAAGCGCGTCAAGATCGGACGCGGTCGCGATCAGCTTTGGTGCCACATCAAATTCGTCTGTTTTGGCTTTGAGCAAAACCCGCAGCATGTCGGCCAGTGCAGGGTTCACCTGTAGTTTCGCACGGGCGTTGTCGACCTTTGGCATGTCCTCAGACGCGACAGATTGGCCCGCCTTGATGGCTGCAAGGATACCTTCTGCGATGTCACCCTTGCGGGCCTCGCGCAAAAGCAGTCGGGACCGGCCGAGGTCTTTGTCGCTTTGTGGCTTGGTCGATGCCAGTTCCACCAATGCGTCATCCTTGAAAACACGGTTGCGGGGCACGTTACGCTGCTGCGCATAGGTTTCACGGAAGCGGGCAAGTTCACGCACAATCGCGAGGAATTTGCCGGAATTCGTACGGGTTTTCACTCGCCGCCATGCCTGATCAGGATCAACGCGATATGTGGCGGGATCGTTCAGGACGGCCATTTCTTCGGCCACCCATTTCGTTCGACCCGACTTTTCCAATCGCGCTGACAAATACTCATAGATGTCGCGCAAATGGGTCACGTCGGCCAAAGCATATTTGGCCTGTGCGTCCGTCAATGGGCGACGCGACCAGTCGGTGAAACGCGAAGACTTGTCCAGATCGGCTTTGGCGATCTTGCGCACCAATGTCTCGTAGCCCGCTTGTTCGCCAAATCCGCATACCATCGCTGCGACCTGAGTGTCGAAAAGCGGTGACGGAATGATGCCCGCATCGACAAAGAAAATCTCCAGATCCTGACGTGCGGCATGAAAGACTTTTACACAGCCGGCGTCCTCAAAAAGTGCATAAAGCGGATCAAGAGCCAGACCATCGGCCAAAGGGTCGACCAAAACAGCATCCTCAGCTGCGTCATCGCGGTAGGCCAGCTGGATCAGGCAGAGTTTGGAATAGTAGGTCCGTTCACGCAGAAACTCGGTATCGACCGTCACATAGGGTCGCTTGGCGGCCTCCGAACAAAAGGCTGCCAAATCTTGTGTTGTTGTAAGCGTTCTCATATGTGCGGGCCGATCAGATCCTGAATGTCTTTCCCTGATAGGCCAAAGAATTCAGGAACGCCAGCGCAGCGGCTCAGAGCATAACAGGCGTCCGGTCACCATCCGCAAAGCGACGCAAGACAGCCGGATACAGCTGATGCTCAAGGGGTAGCAAACGCGCCGCCAGCGTTTCAGGCGTATCCCCTGCCTCGACCGTGATCTGCGCCTGCCCAAGGATCGGACCGTCATCAAGGGCGGCAGTCACCTCGTGCACCGTGCAACCATGACGCTTATCACCCGCTTCGAGGGCGCGGGCGTGCGTGTGCAGGCCTTTGTATTTGGGCAAGAGCGACGGGTGGATGTTCAGCATCCGCCCTTCCCACTTGCTTGTAAACTCAGAAGTCAGAATGCGCATAAAGCCAGCAAGACAAATGATATCAGGCGCAACAGCTTCCAAGGCATCTTGCAAAGCCGCTTCAAATGCGGCGCGGTC
>CAYLMZ010000163.1:0-3667 GCA_964385035.1 uncultured Loktanella sp. | reverse complement strand
TCACAAGCGTTTCCTCTAAAATAGAGGCGAAACCCTAATCTTCAATGGCAAACGCCGTAGAATGGAAATCCGCGACAATACGTGCCGACCATCCATGATTTGCGCCAGCGACAGGTGCCGCAACCAAAGTGTCACCTCGCATCACAGCAGGAGACGCCAAAAGCGATTGGCGCGGCAGCCCCACATCGCGCCAATCGGGGCAATGTTTGATGGCCTCGCCTAAGGCGCGGACAGTGAGTCCGGGTTCAACCGGCCCTTCCAGATACCACCGCCCGTCCCAGTTCAGCCCTTGCTGGTCCCGATCTGCGGCGTCAGATGATCCTGGCGTCGTCGCGGCTGCTTCCCGGGTCAGTCGGGTCCGCCCGCCAGCTTCGGGAACCCAGAGGACGCCCCCGAGTGTCGTTGTCCTTTGATCCAGCGCCTGTTTCGCGGCCTGCCGCAATTGCTCAAACCGCGGCCGATAAGTTTGCCCACCAATCCATCCCAGAGCCGCCGTCAGAACACGTCGCGGTGCATCTGCTTTTTCGATCTCCAGGACTGTTCGTTCCAAGATCAGATCCCCGACGTCTTGCCTGACGTGTTCCTTTGCAAAATCCCGCGCTGCGATTTGCAAAGAAACCTGCGCCGCCTGCATATGGTCAATCGTCTGCAATAGACGCTTTTCGGTCAGGCCCAAGTCTTGCAACTGGCCCAGCATTTTGCGGGCCCGAACCCTTGCAAACCGCGGATCATCGTTGCTGGGATCATCACTCCAATTGATGCCGCGGGCCTGCAACCATGCGCGCAACGCAGTGCGGGTCAGCCCCAGAAGCGGTCGACCAACAACAAAACCCGCGCGCCGCGACTGCGGATACATGCCCGTCAGTCCATCAACACCTGACCCGCGCGCAAGGCGCATCAAGGCCGTCTCGATCTGGTCGTCTTGGGTGTGACCTGTCCAGATCTGCGACGCGCCCAAGGCTTTTGCTGCGCCTTCCAGACATGCCCAGCGCCCGTCTCTGGCAGCGGCTTGCAGATTGCCAGTCTTGTTCCATTCCCATGTCAGCCCCTGATGGGGGAGCCCAAGTGCCTTTGCCTGCGCAGCCACTTGGCCAATCTCGGCCGCGGCTTGCTTACGTAGTCCGTGGTTCACGGACACCACATGGAATTGATGGTGGGGCAAGGTTGCAGCGGCAAGATGCATCAAAGCCGTCGAGTCGCTTCCCCCCGATACCGCCAAGACAATCGGTGCATCCCCGCAAGAGAACGCGCCGACGGCATCAAGAAACTGGGCGTCTAGGTCTGCGACTACTGGCATCCCAATGTGGTCATCTCGGACTGTGCCGCGGCAACGGTTGGATCGCCGGGGAACCGCACGTTGACTTCAGCAAGGGTCAGGCACGCATCTTGGATCTGCCCGATCCGACCGAGTGATGCACCCAGTTTGAACAACGCCTCAGGGGCGACGGGTCCTGCCGGATCACCAGAAAACGCCTCCAGATATGCGCGGGCCGCGTTGGTCGTTTGCCCAAGACCTTCAAGCGCCTGCCCCCGCAGGTATTGGGCCTGACTGGTTAGCGGGCTGCCGGGATAGTTTGCTGCAAAATTCGTGAGAAGATCAACGGCACCCTGCATGTCCCCTGCATTCACAGCCTCTTGTGCGCGATCGAAATCGCTTTGTTCACCGATCGCCAATGCGGGCGCGTTGGGATTCACGGCTGGCAGTGTCGTTGCAACGCCACCGGTATCAAGACCACCCAAAGGCGTTTCATCAAGCTGGCCTATGTCACAGCCCGCTTCTAATTCGCAGAGCCGGAAGTTGAGGTCGCCAAGACGGTTATTTGCGTCGGCCGTAATCCGGTTGATGCGGAACTCCAGCTGTTCGGCATTTGATGTCAGACGCTGCAGCTCTGCCTCAATTGCATTGAGCCGTTCCAGCGGGGTATTCCCGGCTGTCCCGGCGTTTAGCCCACCTGTGGTCGACAACTCGCGTTTCAGGCGCTGAACGTCCACAAAGAGCACCGTCAGTTGTTGTCGAATGTCCGCCAAAGTCTCTTCCTGAGCCACTGCAGGAAGGGGTGTCAGCAACAAGGCGCAAGCAACAACAAAACGGTGCAACATGTGGTGTCCCTTTGGGTCTGGATCAGCTTGTGATGGCCGAGAATGACAACACCGTCACTGCACGACGGTTTTGCGCATAGCAAGACTCGTTTGAACAAATCTCGATCGGACGCTCTTTGCCAAAGCTTGTCACCTCAAGACGGCCCGCTGGCACACCACGCGAGACAAGGTATTCGCGCACTGCATTCGCACGGCGGAACCCTAGTGCGAGGTTGTATTCGCGTGTGCCCTGCTCATCCGCGTGGCCTTCGATCACGGCGCGGTAGTCCGCGTTGGTCAAAAGCCACTGCGCCTGACCGTTCAGAATGGCTTGGCCTTCTGGTGTGATCGTGGATTGGTCAACGGCGAACAAGACGCGATCGCCAATCGTCTGATTGAAGAATGCGGGGCTAGTCGGGTCACTGGCAGAGCCTGCAACGCCTGCCCCGTTGGGGCTTGCCGATTGACCGTTCAACCCACCGCCGCCGAAACGGTCAGGGTTTGTACATGCGGCCGTGGCCACGATCAGCAGCATAGCAGCTGTTTTGGTAAAGAGTTTCATCGGATCAATCCTGTTTATCATCTGCTCGTTTTTATTGGCTCTAGTCTAGCACGGCTTTTGCGCTTGGGGAATCACACATCATTACGGTTGCAACGGCCCCCACGATGGATCTGAGGCCCCGCCTTGTAGCGGCAACTGGCGCAGGTTTCGCCCGGAGATATCCACAGAGTAGATCGAGGATGAACCTGATGCGCCTTGGGTCTCGCGCGTAAACATGATGACCCGCCCATTGGGCGACCAAGTTGGCCCTTCATCAAGGAAGGATGCCGTCAAGAGCCGCTCCTCAGACCCGTCCAGTCGCATGACACCGATATGGAAGCGCCCAGCGTTTTGCTTGGTAAAGGCGACCAAATCACCACGTGGCGACCACACCGGCGTACCGTATCGACCCGGACCAAATGAAATCCGGCGGGCTTCGCCACCATTGGCGGACATCACATAAAGCTGCTGTGAACCGGAGCGGTCGCTTTCAAAAACGATCTGGCTGCCGTCGGGCGACAGGCTGGGTGCAGTCTCGATCGACGGCGCAGACGTCAGGCGGACATGCTGACCTGTGCGCAAGTCCGTGCGGTAGATATCTGTATTACCACCATTCGACAGGCTGTAGATCACCGATTGCCCATCACGCGAGAACCGAGGGCTAAAGGCCATCTCACCCGGCGCTGTGGCAAGCTGCTGACGCCCCACAGTTGCAACGTTCAACACATTGATCCGCGGAAAGCCGCTTTCAAAACTGGTGTAGAGGACGCGATCCCCGTTGGGCGAAAACCGCGGGGCAAGAACAATAGCACTGCTGTCAGTGAGGAACTGCACGTTCGCCCCGTCGTAGTCCATGATCGCCAGCCGCTTTTGCCGATTATCCTTTGGGCCGCTTTCCGAGACAAAGACCATCCGGCTATCGAAATAGCCACCTTCGCCGGTGATCCGACTATAGACGGCATCGGCCACCTTGTGCCCCATCCTGCGCCACCCCGAGGTCGTCCCCGCAAACTGCAGACCCTGCCCTAGCTCTTGGCCCGAAAAGAC
>CAYLMZ010000162.1:0-3669 GCA_964385035.1 uncultured Loktanella sp. | reverse complement strand
CCAGCACATAACAGACCGCCGAATTGGCCGCCGACCCGCGCCCCTGACACAGGATTTCCGGCTTTGCCTGATGGCGGGCGAAATCGACAATCTGCTCAATGGTCAGAAAATACTGGGCAATGCCAAGCTTTTCGATCAGGGCCAGCTCCTTGCCCAAGACCATTTTGATGTCATCGGGCACACCTTCTGGATAGCGGCGGGCAGCGCCCTTCCACGTGAGCAGTTCCAGATACTCCTGCGGCGTATAGCCCTTTGGCACGGTTTCCTGCGGATACTCATAAGCAAGTTCGGTAAGGTTGAAGTCACAAGCATCGGCAACATGACGCGTGGCACGAATGGCATGGGGCCACTCCGAAAAGAGTGCCACCATCTGCGCAGGTGATTTCAAATGCCGCTCAGCGTTGGCATCCAAGAGATACCCCGCGTTGTGGATCGTCGTCTTATGCAGAATACAGGTCATTACGTCCTGCAATGGACGTCGCTCGGGCGCATGGTAATGGACATCATTGGTGGCAAGGATCGACAGACCATGGGATTTGGCCAACCGGTCCAACCGATTAATCCGCGCACGATCATCGCCGCGATAAAGATAGCTGGCCGCAATATGTTTGAGTGTAGGCAGGGCGCGCCTCAAACGCCGAAAACCAGCCTCGAAATGGGTCAGCTCATCCCCGGGGATGGCGATCAGCTGGACCCCTTCGGCATGGCGCGCCAGATCATCCAGCGTGATATCACACGCCCCTTTGGCCTGCCATTGCCCCTCCGGGTCATGCATCTTGCCCTTGGATAGCAACGTACAAAGACGGCCATAAGCGGCACGATCACGCGGATAGGCCAGAAACACCTCACCCGTGACCAACTGCAAACGACACCCGATCACAGGGCGCATCTTGGCCTTGGTGGCTTCGGTGTGCAGACGCACAACGCCCGCCATCGTATTGAGATCGGCACAGCCAATCGCATCATACCCAAGCGCCCAAGCTGTTGCGGCCAGATCAACAGCGTCAGAGGCTCCGCGCAAAAACGAAAAACAGGTTGTCAGCCCCAGTTCGACAAAAGGCGCACGCGGATTGGACGGAAAATCATCATCGTCCAATGTGCGGCGCGGGTGTTGATGGTCATTCTCAGGCATAGCCGCACACCACGCTTATCATTTTGCCAAAAATACTCCCGCCGGAGGCACCCCAAACGCTCATCCGAAAAACCCATGCACGAACCAGCGGGGCTCTGCCCCGCGTCCGTCCCCCAGCACGCCTTCACGATAAAGCCAAAGCCTGCGACCTGAGGCATCCTCAACCTTGAAGTAATCCCGCAACCGCGTACCGGGGCGGTCCTTCCACCATTCAGGTGCAATCCGTTCGGGGCCTGCATAACGGGCAACACGGTGGGTCTGGCGACGCCAGACAAACTGCGCAGGCGGGCCTTCTGGGACAGCATAAAGGACACGCACCTCTTCAGGGTGATCGAGCAGACGCAAAGGGCGTTCCTTGAGCACCACCGCCTGATCCGCAGGCGCATCCGCCAAGGCCGCCAACATACCCTCGGCCCGTTCGGGCAAATGACTTTGATGCAAGACAGGGCGGGAAACAGAACGCGCGCCGAATTTCGCACTCAGCCGGTCAATGAGCCGGTTGAGATGCAGATCATCATCCTGCGCGCCATCAAGGCTATTCTGGCGCGCGATGATCTCTTCCACACCGCCAGCCGCAAGCGTGATCAGATCAAACCCATAACCGGGGTTGATCCGCTCGAGCTTATCGCGAAACAGGCTCAGCAAATGCGCGGGATCACGGGTCGGGGCAGAGGTGGCAACCGTCACATCCGCCACATCCCCATCGGTTTTATAAACCGTCAGATGCAAAGTCCGGCAGCCTAAACCTGCTGCCTTGAGTTGGTCACACAGCCCTTCACAGAGTTCAGGGAGATAAGGGCTTGGATCAAAGATCGGTTCGGCCAA
Organism: uncultured Loktanella sp.; assembly: GCA_964385035.1. GTDB lineage: Bacteria > Pseudomonadota > Alphaproteobacteria > Rhodobacterales > Rhodobacteraceae > Yoonia. The sequence goes on along the minus strand of CAYLMZ010000162.1, from coordinate 1,712 downwards.
GCGGGCTTGCACGCGGATCGGCGCACGGGCCTCAACGCTCGAGACAGGCTCGGCCAGTTTGCCCATGGCCTGATCAAGACGCATCAGCGGGTTGGCCTCTAACCCGGCCTTCACGAAACGGCGGGTCAGCGACAGGCGCGGCACATCCATCACCGCACCAATCGTCTTCAGGCCCAGACGACGCAGCAACAAAACAGTCTCGGCATTCAGTCGCAGCCCGGCCACCGGCAAGGGGCCAAGCTTAAAGAACGCCTCTTCCTCTTTGCAAATGGCACGAACAGGACCAAAGCGGGCCAAAGCCCAAGCCGCCCCCCAGGTCGGGGCCACAGCCAGTCGCGTAGTCAAACCAAGCAGCGCAAGCTGCGTTTCCATCTCGACCAGCATGGCAGCTTCCCCGCCATAAAGATGATCTGACCCCGTGGTATCGAGGATAATCCCGTCGTCACCATCCCGCGCGGTCCAAGGGCAGAACCGACGCGCCCACAAAACCAACCGATCAAGCGCCGCCTGATCACCAGCCGGATCCGCATATTCCACCTGTAATTCCGGACAGATCGCCCGCATATCCACAACCCGCGAACCGGGATGCACCCCATCCATACGCGCCTTGCGGTTGGCCGCATGGATCACAGGGCCATGATGCCCCTCACGCGCCAGAACAACGGGAATGTCATCCGGCGGCGCGTTGCCCTGTCGTTCCATCACCCGTGTCCAGCGCTCCATCGCCAGCTGCGGCAGTGAGATCGAGACGATCCGACGCCCGCTCATAACTGGCCACCCATTGCCCCGGTTTGGACCGGCGCGAGCGGAAAAGATCGAGCGCCCAACGTGGATTGCCCGGGGCCTGTGCGTCGTGCGGATGGGTAGCCGACGGCAGGCTGGTGATACGCCAGCGGTCGCGGGCCGCGCTGAGGTTGGGTGCTGCTGCGCGCCGGATCAGCCAGCAGGCAACATCCGCCGCCTCTGCCCGCATGGCAAGACGCTTGGTTGCCGTGAAATCCAAGGCGGGCGGATCGCCCCAGACCTCGCCCACCACAGCCGCGAGGCTGCGACAGCGCAACCCGTCCTCCATCGCCCAAAGCACATCTGCCGCGCGCGACAGATCGACCATGATAATGGGACGTTGCAGGCCAATCCCCGCAAGCGAAGGGCGCCCCGCCTCTTTGCGCGAAAGCCTGTCCTGCACCCAAAGGATCGGTGCAGTGCTGCGGGGCAACCGCGAGAGCATAAACCCCGTTGCACTGGCATCGGACGGATGACTTGGGAAGACTTCGGCCAATGTATGCGGCATCGGCGCCGAGCGTTCGCCCTGCCCTGCCAACCCCTTTTCCATGCGAAGAATGCCCATACACCTGACACCGAATCCGTTTTCAAATGTTCTTGTTTTGTTCTAATACATTTCTGTGGTTCTCGCAATGTGCGAGCGCGGCACAAAATGCCACAATTCATCAACCGGCCAACAAAGGCCGTGAAAGCACAGATTCCCCTTGTGATCCCGCGAAGGATGCTGATAGACCCACCGGCGGAGACGTGGCCGAGTGGTCGAAGGCGCTCCCCTGCTAAGGGAGTAGGCGGGAAACCGTCTCGAGGGTTCGAATCCCTTCGTCTCCGCCACTACATTTCTCTGTTTTTCGTCTTATACAGTTTGTTTTGAATTCTTGCGCGAATTCGAATGCTTTGCAGACAGCGCCTTCGCTTGAGACAGCACAGGC
>CAYLMZ010000161.1:0-3692 GCA_964385035.1 uncultured Loktanella sp. | reverse complement strand
GCCATGAATACCCACGCACAAAATATGACCCACTGGGCCGAACGCGTTGATATGGCGGCGGCTTTCCGTTGGACGGCACGATTGGACATGCATGAAGCGGTCGCCAACCACTTCAGCTTTGCCATCAGCGACGACGGAACGCGGTTCCTGATGAACCCCAACCAGATGCATTTCGCGCGGATCAAGGCGAGCGACATGATCGAGGTTGACGCGAATGATCCCAAAACACTTGAGGGTCCAAATGCGCCGGACCCAACCGCGTGGGGCCTGCATGGGGGCATCCACCGACACGTGCCGCACGCGCGCTGTGCGATGCATGTGCATTCGATCCACGCAACGGTGCTGGCGAGCCTCAAAGACAGCCGCCTACCACCCATCGATCAGAACTGCGCGACCTTCTTTAACCGCTACGTCATCGACGAAGGCTACGGCGGTCTCGCATTTGAAGAAGAGGGAGAACGCTGTGCCGCCCTTTTCTCTGACCCCAAGAAGAAAGTCATGATCATGGGCAATCACGGCGTGCTGGTGATTGGCGCAACCGTGGCCGAGACCTTCAACCGGATGTACTATTTTGAACGCGCGGCCGAGACCTACATCCGCGCGCTCCAAACCGGTATGGAATTGCGCGTCTTGCCCGATGACGTGGCCGAGAAAACAGCGCAGGAACTGGAATCCTACCCCGAACAAGACGTGCGGCATCTGGCAGAACTCAAGGCGATCCTCGATAGCGAAGGGTCGGATTACGCAAACTAGGCGCACGGGCCTAACTTCAAACCTTCCGGAACAGAACCAACCGCGCCACATCATTGCGATGATGCTCATCTGCGCGATCATCATAAATGCGGACATCGCGAAAACTCAGGTCCGAGATACGCGCGCCCATGTCCTCGAACGCCGCCTCAAATCCGGCAGAGGCGTAATGGGCTTTGTTCACCGATATCACGAACAAGGCACCGGGCTCTGCAACGTCCAGAAGGTTTTCCAATGCACCCGGTCCGACGTGCCCCAAAGTAAACGTGCCGGCACTGACGACACCTTGGTAAGACCCCACCGTCTGCGTCAAAGGCCGGGTCACATCGCATGCCACCAAGGCCCGATAGGCGTTCTTCATCGCAGCGACATCGAGCATCTCTTGCGACAGATCAATCCCGTCAACCGGACCTGTATTCATCACTTGCAACACTTGGCCCACGAGGCCCGTCCCTGCCCCCACATCCAGCACAGGACCCGCGCCACCCGCCGCAACAAAGGCCGTCGCAACCTCGCGGGGCAGTTGATAGCCTTGGGATTCACCAAACGCGAGGTCATAGCTGTGGGACCACTCCCGATAGAGGTCTTTGACCTCCTCCGGTGTTTTCATCGCATAGGCGGAATCAACGTTGGGCAGCTTAGCCATCGTCAAACGCTACCACAGGCTTGCGCATTCTCAAGCGATAAGGCACGACGTCAGGCATGACAAACACCCTGCTCTCTTTCGGCCACGGCTATTCGGCCCGCGCATTGACCCGCCTTTTGTTGCCGCAAGACTGGCGCGTGATTGGCACGACCCGGTCCGAAGACAAAGCCCCACGCCTGATGAACGAAGGGGTTGAGCCGCGCATATGGCCGGGGGCTGATATGATACCCGCGCTCAACGCAGCCACGCATGTTCTGATCTCGGCCGCGCCGGACGAAAACGGCGATCCGGTGCTGGCTGAACTGCGCGACGAGATCGCAAAGCGGGCCGACCAATTCGCATGGGTCGGCTACCTCTCGACCACAGGGGTCTACGGCGATCACCAAGGCGATTGGGTGGATGAAAACACTGCCCTGACGCCAGCCACCAAACGCGGCATCGCGCGGGTCAAGGCAGAGGCGGAATGGGCGGCGATCGACGGCCTTCCGCTGCATATCTTCCGGCTTGCGGGCATCTACGGTCCCGGACGCGGGCCATTTTCCAAGGTGCGCAACGGCACTGCGCGGAGGATCATCAAACAGGGGCAGGTCTTTAGCCGAACCCATGTGGCCGATATCGCGCGCATCCTTGCCGCCTCTATCGCCAAGCCCAACCCCGGTGCGGCCTACAATGTCTGCGACGACGACCCCGCCCCGCCTGAGGACGTGATCGCCTATGCGGCAGAACTGCTCGGCGTCCCTATCCCACCGGCAGAGGATTTCGAGACGGCAGAAATGACGCCCATGGCCCGCAGTTTCTACGCCGAAAGCAAGAAAGTCAGGAACGACCGGATCAAGGATGAGTTGGGGGTCGCGTTGCTCTATCCCGACTACAGATCGGGCCTCAAGGCGCTACTGGCCCAAGAGATCGGCGTCTGATCAGCCACGCGATCCCCGCGTAAGCGAGCAAAATCACCACGGCGATGGCAAAGTTCGACCCATAAAAGACGGCGCGATCCGCAAATTCCAAATTGTTGAGGAACGGATAAGGCAACCCGCTCGTGACCGTACCAACAGGGGTCGCATTCAGCGGCTGCAATGCCAGCTCTGACCACGCGACATAGGCCCCGATCACCCCGAAAAGCCAAGCCAGCGCAGGTGCCAGCTTGCGATAGCTGCGATGAATGAAAAGCGTATCGATCACCTGCAACAACGGGCCAAGTAGGTGCAGATACATCTCAAGATGCCATGACGCCAACTGACCGTCACGGGTGACAGATGTGGGGTCCGCAAAATAAAGACGCCAGTATAGGAATACGACCATCGTGTTGACGACGGCGGTCATACAGACAAACCCATCCCACCGCTTGTCACTCCGACCCTCTTCAATCGCCATCATGCGACTGAACGCAAAGAACGACATGAACAAGGCCCAGATCGTCAGATAGCGAAACGGGCCGCCAAACTCCGACCAACCCGAAAAGATCAGGGTGCGAATGACATAGCCAGCGGCCAATAGGAACGCGATCCAGCGAAAGATCAGGCGGGGATTCATTGTCATTTAAGGCTCACTTTCTAGGCAGAGCATGCAAAAGGCGCGCAGTAGGCGTCCAGCATGACCTGACGTCGTCATCTTGGCTTGTAGCAAAAGCGGTTTCGCCCCATATCAAGCGCGTCACAAAAGGTAGGCCAATCATGTCCCTTCGCCAGAAAACAACCCGGTTTCTCGAAACAGGACGGGTCAGCAGTTTCATTTTTGCAGTGATCGTCTTCAACGCGATCATCCTCGGGCTTGAAACATCCAAGACAGTCATGACCGCGGCGGGCCCGCTGATCATCATGCTTGACCGGATTTGCCTTGCGATCTTTGTGGCAGAACTCTTGCTCAAGCTCTTTGCCTATCGGCTCAGCTTTTTCCGCTCTGGCTGGAACATCTTTGATTTTATCATCGTCGGCGTCTCACTGATCCCCGGCAATGGCGGTCTTTCGGTCCTGCGGGCTTTGCGCATTCTGCGCGTGCTGCGGGTCATCTCGGTGGTGCCATCGCTGCGTCGCGTGGTTGAAGGGTTCGTCACAGCCCTGCCCGGCATGGGATCGGTCTTCCTGCTGATGGGGATCGTCTTTTACATCGGCGCGGTCATGGCCACGAAACTCTTCGGAGACTCCTTCCCGCAATGGTTCGGAACCTTGGGCAGCTCCGGCTACTCGCTCTTCCAGATCATGACACTTGAAAGCTGGTCCATGGGCATCGTCCGGCCCGTGATGGAGGTCTACCCCTACGCCTGGGCCTTCTTTGTCCCCTTCATCATGGTCACGAC
>CAYLMZ010000160.1:0-3698 GCA_964385035.1 uncultured Loktanella sp. | reverse complement strand
GGGGCACGCAGTGGAGTTTGGGCATTCTGATTGCCACTTTTGTCTATGCACTTGTCGTGCTGCGCACGGTGCAGGATGGCACGGATGGCGGTATTGCCCAGTTTGTGCCGCAGTATTCCCTGCTTGTGGCGCTGGCGTTGACGCTGCTTTGCGTCTTTACCCTGATCTATTTCATTCATCATGTCCCGGAAACGATCAACGTGTCCCGTATCGCAGCCCATATCGGGGCCACGCTGGATGATCAGTTGCGCACTTTGATTGACGAGGCACAGGGCTCAGATCACGGGTATGACCTGCCCGACCGCGCCCCTGATCGCGTACTGACAGCCGGTTTGTCCGGTTACATCCAGACTGTTAACTTTGATCAACTGACAAACCTCGCCAAGGAACATGATTGGCATATCAGATTGGCGTCGTCGATCGGGGACTATGTGACGACCCAGGCACCGGTCTTTGATGTATGGTCGGATGCTGACATTTCCGAAGCTGATGCTGATGCAATCAAGGAGTGCTATGCAATTGGCAGCGGCCGGACAGAGAACCAGAACCCCAGTTTTTTGGCCGAACAACTGGTGGAAATGGTCGCCCGCGCGCTGTCGCCCGGCGTGAACGATCCCTACACGGCGATGGATTGTCTGAACCGGATGGCCTCGGCCCTGACCCTTGCCAGCACTTATCAAGGCGGTTTGCAGGCGCGATCGCTTGATCGTATCGCTTTTGCGCCGCTCACATTTGAACGCTTGTTTGCTGCGACATTTCCCCTGTGCAGGCAATACATCAAACCCGATGACATCGTTCTTGCCCATGCGCAGACGCTTTTGAAGGACCTTTCCGCTGTGGTGCGAGACGACGATCAGGCGGTCGTTAAGTCGGAACTCAAGGCGCTTTCTGCCAGCACGTGAGGAACGAAGCCGTTTGCTTTGACGTTGATCCGGGAAAGATCAAGGAGAAAGCGATGACAATTCAGGTTGGTGACAAGGTAGAATGGTCGTGGGGCAATGGCACGGCCAAAGGGAAGGTCGATGACACCCATACCACAAAGATCACACGCACGATCAAAGGCTCCGAAGTGACCCGCAAGGGATCTGACGACGATCCTGCCTTGGAAATCAAGCAAGACGACGGCACCAAAGTGCTGAAACTTGCGTCCGAAGTCAGCAAGGCGTGATCGCGTCCGATCTGATCTACTACCCCGACACAAAGCCGGGGATATCCCGTAGACGCTGCGGGCGCGGCTTTTCGTACATCGACGTGACCGGCAAGCTGATCCGCAAAAAGACAGAGCGTGACCGGCTGGCGCGCCTGGCGGTTCCGCCTGCGTATGACGAGGTCTGGATGTGTCCTCATCCTCAAGGGCACCTCCAAGCGACGGGGCGCGATGATAAGGGCCGCAAACAATACATCTATCATCCAGCTTGGACGCAAGCGCAGGCCCAAGCCAAATTCGAGGGTCTGGTCGCTTTTGGTAGCGCTTTGCCGCGTATTCGGCGGCGTGCGCAGCAGGACTTGCAAGAAGATGCGGGCGAAAAAGAGTTTGCCCTTGCCGCTGCGGTGACGCTGATTGACCGGACAGGCTTGCGCGTCGGCAATCCACAATATCTCGATGAAAACGGGAGCTATGGCGCGCTGACACTGCGGAACCGTCATATCTCTTTGTCAGGCAACGAAATTGACCTGCGTTACCGCGCCAAGGGCGGCCAGATGGTTCACCGTCAAGTGACCGATGCCAAATTGGCCCGGGTTTTGGGCGAGATCAACGATCTGCCTGGCGCGACTTTGTTAAGCTGGGTCGATGACGCTGGTCAGGCGCAGGCGCTCAGTTCGGAAGCGTTGAACGGATATATTGCCGGGATTGCAGGCATCGAAGGCGTGACGGCGAAGACCTTTCGAACCTGGGCGGGAACCTGTGCCGCGTTCGCCGTCGCCGAAGCAGGACAGGCCACGATCAAGGACATGTCAGAAGCAGCAGCAAAGGTGCTGCATAACACGGCCACAATCGCCAGAAACAGCTATATCCACCCCGATGTCATTGCTTTGGCAGGGCAAGCGCCGCCAAAATTTGCACCACAAGAACGCAGCGGCTTGCGCGTGGCCGAGGCGCGCCTGTTGGGTTTCTTGATGCAGGCGTGAACCTTCTGGGGCGTGCCGCGTTGGGTGCGGTGCAACGAAGGAAAAAAATGTGGCTGATAAACGCGATCTGACATCCGGACCAACATGGCAGAAACTTGTGCAGTTGGCCGGCCCTATGGTTTTCGGGATCATTGCGGTGATCTCTGTTTCGCTGGTTGATACCTATTACGTCGGTCAGTTGGGCACCCAAGAATTGACCGCACTTTCGTTCACTTTTCCTGTCACGCTGACAGTCTCAAGCCTTGCCATCGGGCTGGGGGCAGGGGCGTCGTCTGTTGTATCGCGCGCCATTGGTGCTGATGAACGTGACAACGCCAAGCGTCTGGCGACCGATAGTTTGGTTCTTGCCTTTATGCTTGTGATTGCCGTTGCCGTTGTTGGCTACTTTGCGATCGATCCGTTATTTGCGCTTTTGGGCGCGAGCGATGAGATCCTCGACCTGATTGGTCGCTATATGCGGATCTGGTTTGTGGCGATCCCTTTGCTGGTTGTGCCTATCGTTGCAAACGCGATTGTGCGCGCAACCGGTGACAGCTTCTGGCCCAGCGTTGTGATGGTCAGCTCTGCTGTGACCAATATCGCAATTACACCGGTCTTTATCTTTGGCTGGGGTCCGGTCCCCGCCTTTGGGATTGAAGGAGCGGCCATTGGCACGCTGATCGCGTGGTTGGTGACTGTCTTTGGCGCCTTCGTTCTTGTTGGTTATCGCGAAGGCATGCTGACAACGGATATGCCGGGCCTGCCCGCGCTTGCAACATCTTGGAAACGGGTTCTTGGCATTGGCATTCCTGCATCCTTTGGCAATGCCGTGAACCCGGTCGGTATTGCGATCGTCACCTCGATCGTCGCGGCCTTCGGAAGTGTGGTCGTCGCGGGGTTTGGCGTGGCAACACGGATTGAATCGCTCGCTGTCATCCCGATGCTGGCGCTGTCTTCCGCCATTGGTCCGTTCACAGGTCAGAATTGGGGCGCGGGCAAGTGTGACCGGGTCAGCGAAGCCCTGAAATTCAGCTACTGTGTCTGTGCCGTTTGGGCCGGTATCCTGGCCGTATTCTTCTGGGTCGCAGCAGAGCCTATCGTCCGGATCTTTTCCCAAGAAGCCGAGGTCGTCAGCGCCGCGACAACCTATCTTGCCATCGTGCCGATCAGCCTTTGGGGCTACGGCATCGTGATCATTACGGCGGGTGCCTTCAATGCGCTGGGGCGGTCGCACTATGGGCTGGGGCTTTATCTGGTGCGGAGCGCCGCACTCTACGTGCCGTTTGCCTTTGTTGCATCGCGCATGGCCACATCTGATGCGGTCTTTTATGGGCTTGCTCTCGCCAACGGATTGGCCGGGCTTATCGTCGCCGGTTTTGCGCTCCGCTGGTTGTCCCAGCACACCAAAACGCAAGCCGCGCACGCCTAAGTCGGGAACGATTTGTGCGTTCATTCGTTCTTTCGACAAATCAAGGAATGAAAAACGGAAGGAAAAAGCATGTCCGTTGAAGTCAATTGCATCTGGTATAACCCGGCTGAGAGCGCCTTTGAGGGGCGTATCGATATTCATCGTGACGGGCGCTCGTTTC
>CAYLMZ010000159.1:0-3700 GCA_964385035.1 uncultured Loktanella sp. | reverse complement strand
ATCCCGTTGTCGATCGTGCTGTCCTGACGGATGCGGCTGATGAACGTGGCAAAGTCACCGACACATTCTACAGGCGTGACATAGCCACCGTCCTCGCGCTTGTCGATTACCATGACGCCGGGGGCCGTGCGCAGGATTTCGCGAGCTTCATCCTCGTCAAGAAAGTCCTCAAATTCGATGTTCACAGCCTCGGAATGACCGACAAAGACGGGAACACGGACACAGGTCGCGGTGACCTTGATGGCCGGATCGACGATCTTTTTGGTCTCTGCAACCATCTTCCATTCTTCTTTCGTCTCACCGCTATCCATGAACTTGTCGATATGCGGGATAACGTTGAAGGCGATCTGCTTGGTGAACTGCTTGGCAGGCTTGTCATCAGTCGGGTTGTAGATGGATTTGGTTTGGTCCCAAAGCTCATCGATACCGCCTTTGCCAGCACCAGACACGGACTGATATGTGCTGACGACGACGCGCTTAATGCGGGCGCGGTCATGCAATGGCTTGAGTGCCACAACCATCTGCGCGGTCGAGCAGTTGGGATTGGCGATAATGTTCTTTTTGGCGTAGCCATGGACAGCCTCGGGGTTCACCTCTGGCACGATCAGCGGGATGTCCGCGTCGTAGCGGTAGAGCGACGAGTTATCGATCACAACACAGCCAGCAGCAGCCGCCTTTGGGGCATAGATTTTGGTGGCCTCGGACCCGACAGCGAAAAGCGCCATGTCCCAGCCCGTGAAGTCGAAGGTATCAAGGTCTTTCGTCGTCAGGGTTTTCTCGCCAAAGCTGACTTCTGTGCCAAGCGATTTTCGGCTGGCAAGGACGGCAATCTCGTCGATCGGGAAGGCCCGCTCGTCGAGGATGTTCAGCATTTCGCGGCCCACGTTGCCTGTGGCGCCAACGACGACGATTCGATAACCCATTGGGGTGCTCCTTGGTTGCAATGGCGCTCCTTTAGCGAAAGGGGGCGCAAAGGGGAAGGCCCGGCAACTGTTTGCAAGTCGGGGTGACGCGAAAGGCATAGCGGATAAGAGACCTGCGCCTATGATCTATAGTGTAAACTAAACTAGACACTTCGCCATGTTCCTATAAGGTGAACCCATGGACGGTTCTCACCTTATCCCGACATTCCGCGCGGCCGCGCCACGGACACTGTGCACCGATTGCGGTGTCTCGCGGATGAAAGATGCGTCCGCTTGCGGGGCGGCATGCCAATTCATCAAACCAGACTACCCCAGCGCAGAGGCGCGCATCCACGGGCGCACGGCAAAGACGGACGGGGACGAAGCTTACTTCGGCGTAAACCAATCCATGTACCGTGCAGCGCTGAAGCCTGCCCGCAAAGGGGCACAATGGACAGGGCTCACCACACGGCTTGCAGAAAGACTGCTTGAGACGGGCGCCGTTGATGCGGTGCTGACAATGGTGCCGCATCCGGACGACAAATGGCGGCCGCAACCGGCCTTGATCACGAACCCGGCCGATATGGCAGAGGCGCGCGGCATGCGCATGGGCTATGCGCCACTTTTGGCCCTTCTGGAACCCGCACGGGACGCCGGTCACAAGCGGATCGCAGTGATCGGGATTCCTTGCCAGATCTACGCATTGCGCGCGATCGAGGCGTCACTCGGGTTTGAGCGGATTTATGTCATCGGCACCCCCTGCTCGGACAACACCACGACCGAGAACTTCCATGGATTTCTGGGACGTCTCACCGACACGCCCGAAACCGTTACCTATCTGGAATTCAGGGCAGATTACCATGTTGAACTCAGGTTCGCGGACGGGCGACAGCAACTGATCCCCTTCCTCAAACTTCCGCTATCCGATCTGCCGCGTGACTTTTTCCCGACGACCTGCCGGACTTGTGTGGATTACACCAACCGTCTGGCTGATATCACGGTCGGCTATATGGCAGGCGAAGGCGAGCAATGGCTGATCGTACGCAATGCGCGCGGTCAGGAAATGCTCGACGGGCTGGACGGTGAGGTCGCGCTGGCAGCCCCCGGTTCAAAGGGGAAACGCATTGGTGCAGTCAAAGGTTTTGTCGAGAACACCAAACTGGCGGCAGGCGGCCTGCCTTTGCGGCGTATGCCCGACTGGTTGCGTGGGTTTGTCGCGTGGATGCAACCGCGCTTTGGTCCCCGCGGGCTAGAGTTTGCACGGGCGCGGGTTGAGATGAAGGCCGCCGAGACGGTCCTGCATCTGCGCCGCGAAGAACCCGCAAAGATGAAGAACATGGTGCCTGATCACGTCTGGAACCTTGCGGCACCTTACGGGCTCCGCCCCGAAAAGGGCGAAGCACCGGACCGCGATCAATCCGCCTGAAACGCGCCAGTCACGGTAATATCGTCATTGCGGTCGTCAATCACGATCACGCCGCCCAATTCATCCGCGCCAGCGCCAAAGAACGTGCCTTGCGTCTGAGATGTTGTGTTGGAGCCGCCGAGACCAGAAAATGTCCCAGTGCCGCTAATCGTCCCCGGTGCAAAGGAAAAGTCGTCGCCATTGACCACACCATTGGTAAAGACAATTGTTCCGTTGCCATTGCGATTGCCCGTTGCAGAGCTATCGACATTGAAGTTCGACAAGGTCCCAGAGATGGTGCCGCCGCCCGAAGCCCAATCCACGTCAAAGGTGGCGTCACCCGTGAGCACCAGCACATCATTGTCAAAAGTGGCCGTCAGACCGACCCAGCCTTCGTTGTAGCTGGTCATTGTGCCCGCGGCGGGCAGATCATTTGCAGGCACAGCAATGCCAACAACGCCAAACAGGTTGTCAGCGCTGATGCGGACAATGCGGGAAAAATCGCCCGTTGCCGGATTGGTGAAAATGCCAAGGTCATCGACATCCTCGCCATCTAATTCTCCGCCGGTCAGAACACCGGTGTTGCCGCGCAATTGGATTGTACTGCGCTCATCAAAGCTGGAGCCATCGAGAACAATATATGTCACGGCGAAGTCGCCATTCGCCGTGCGGTCTGCGATATCGGGTGCGTTGGCGTTTGGCGGAACCTCAACAGGCGGCGGACCATTGTCAGCCCGCTCCCCGCTTGATCCACCACATGCGGCAAGTCCAAGGCCTGCGATCCCCGCCAAGAGGCTGCGTGTCATCATCTTGCGCATTACATAAAGTCCCCTTGGTCGACGATGAAACCTTCAATCGTCAGATCGAAATTCACCCCTGATGCATCAAAGGAAAAGAAGCTGTCAGTGCCGTTGTTTGTCAATGTGCCCTGCCCGAAACTGAACCCCTGAAGGTCGATCATATCGCCGTCCTCAAAATCAAGGATACGGTTGTTGCCGCTTTCACGGCTAAAGACAAAGGTATCGGCCCCGCCGCCGCCCTCAAGGATATCATTGCCAGAGCCGGCAATCAGGGTGTCGTCGCCGGAAATGAAGCTCCCACTGGGATCGCCGCGGATAACATCATTGCCTGACCCGCCGTCCAGCGTGTCGTCACCGACCCCACCGATCAGGGTGTCATTGCCGTTATTGCCGCTTGCAATTGTGGTGCCGGTGCCGCCGACGATTGTATCTCCGCCGCCGCCGCCGGAGATCGTGTTCACACCGCGTGTATCGACCAAAAGGTCTGCGCCACCGTTGCCAAACACAGTATCGTTGCCTGCACCGCCAAAGATGTTGTCCACAAGGTCGCTACCATTGAGGTTGTCGTTCCCGCCCAAGGCATAGATCGTCTG
>CAYLMZ010000158.1:0-3722 GCA_964385035.1 uncultured Loktanella sp. | reverse complement strand
GCTGGCGCATTCCTGCAAGCAACCAAACATGGCGAGGCGTCGCTTCTGGCGGCAGTTGAAGAGATTACCGAAGGTGCGGCAAGGATCGTTGATCTGTTTTCAGGATGTGGGACGTTCACCCTGCCACTGGCCAAACGATCCGAAGTGCACGCTGTCGAAGGCGAGGAAGCGATGACGTCCGCCCTCGATCGCGGCTGGCGCGAAGGTTTCCAGCTGCGTCGCGTCACGACCGAAACGCGCGACCTCTTTCGCCGTCCGCTTGAGGCGGATGAGTTCCGCAAGTTCGACGCGGTCGTGATCGACCCCCCCCGCGCAGGTGCCGAGGCACAAATCGAGACATTGGCCGCATCGGACATCAAGGTCATCGCCATGGTGTCATGTAATCCGGTCACATTTGCCCGTGATGCACAATCGCTTGTGAATGCAGGTTTTACGGTGCCATGGGTTCAGGTCGTCGATCAGTTCCGCTGGTCCCCACATGTCGAAGTTGTAGCACCATTCACGCGGAAGTGACCCTTTCGCGGCAATTTATCTTGTGAGATCGCCCGCCTCTCTTATATCCAAGAACAAAGCGCCAAAGAGCGCGACATGCGGGCAGTATCAATGATTTCAAGAAGAACCATGGTAATGGGGACGGCGCTGGGGCTTGCGGGTTGCTCAACAAGCTTGCCAGTATATCGCGGCCCCGAAGTAACGCGCATTCAGGTGTTCAAGGAACGCCGTTTGATGCAGTTCCTGAGTAACCGAACACTGTTGAAGGAATACACTGTCGATCTTGGGTTCAACCCTGTGGGGCACAAGACCCAAGAAGGTGATGGGCGCACGCCAGAAGGCGCTTACCTCATTGATCGCAAGAACCCCAATAGCCGGTTCCATCTGTCCTTGGGCATTTCTTATCCGAACAGAAGCGATGTCGCCCAAGCCCGCGCGCGCGGTGTCAGTCCCGGTGGCGATATCTTCATTCACGGAACGCCGACACGTTGGGTCGGACAACCGGATTGGACTTGGGGATGTATTGCTGTGACCAACGAAGAGATGGATGAGATTTATCCCATGATCGACAAGGGAACGAAGATCTTTCTCTACGCTTGATGCGCCAATGCTGCCCGCGCCCGTCGTGTCGGCACGATCAGGATCACTGCGGCAAAGGCAAAGACAGCTGCATAACCCAACTGCTGAACTTCAAAGCCCACGCCGATATCAATGAGCCAGCCGCTTAGCCCCGGCCCGATGGCTGATCCCAAAACCATTAGCGCCGCCGCCGCTGCTTTGATCGAACCGATATTGCGGGTTCCGTAGAACTCGGCCCAACAGGCGTTCAGCAACGTCGCCTGTCCACCGCCGGCCAGCCCCATCAGGATCACCGCAAGGGCCGTCCAACCCAGACTTGGTGCATACCAATGCAGGATAAAGGCTGCGACCAAGGGGATCAGATAGATCGGCAAAAGGCGCGTTGCCCCGAACCGGTCAATTGCCCAGCCATAAAGGATCGTTGAACACGCCAGCGTCAATGTGCCCAGTGGGAAGACAGACACCAACGCCAGATGTGACCACCCTTTGATTTCGGCAAAATGCACCTGATGGAACCAGAATGCGGTGCCAAAGCCGGAAAATGACATCACCGCGGGGATCATCGCCCAGAAAAGCGGATGGCGCAGTGCGTCGGCCCGCGTCCAGTGCTTTCCGTTCATCCCTGTTGCGTGGGTTTCTTCGGCCATGGCTTGTGGGGTGCGCTCTAGCCTGAGCAATTGATAAAGCACGAAACTCATCGCTGCGGCAAAGATGGCAAAGCCGATCCAGAGGTCTCGCCAGTCAAAGAAGGATTTCAGCCACACCATGGTCAGCGGCAAAGTTGCTTCGCCTAGCATAAACCCGAAAGCTGCAACAGCCAGCGCCCGTCCGCGCGTCGCAACGAACCAACGGGCCATGGCCACCGTCGCTACGTGGCTTGTCATGCCCTGACCGGTAAAGCGCAGGGCAAAAATGACCAAGGGCAAGAGCGCTGCGACAGTGTTGAACGCCATGAACAGACAAGCCCCCGCCAGGAGCCAGATGACTACGATCCCCAACGTGCGCACACGGAACCGATCCGCTAGACCACCTGCAAAGACCATCACCAGCGCCGATGCACCGGTCCCGATCATATAGATTAGGCCCCAATCCCCGTTGCTCAGGCCATAGGTTTCGCGGATTTCGCCGCCGAAGATGGCGATGAAGAACGTCTGACCAAAGCTTGACAGAAAGGACAACAGGAACCCTGTGCCCAAAAAGGGCAGGTTGGCGCGAATGAAACGCAGGTATCCGGTGTCTTGAACCATCCGCCATTGATGGAGGCAGATAGAGAGGCGGAAAAGGCCTAATTCAGCGTGATTGCCAATTATTGTAGCGACGCACCAGTTCACCTTCGCAAAGCTTGAAGCCAATCCAGCTGAGCAGGGCGATGGCCCCAGAGCCGATGATTTGCAGCAGTTGGATCAACGCGCCCGCTTCGATCGCTTCCCAACCGTATTCGCGCAAGAACCGTAAGTTTGCCATGGAAACCTGCAACAGGTTCACCGTTGCGTAGGTAAAGACGACGACAAGAATGGCGGAAATGACCAATACCGCCAATACAGAGTATCGATTAAGCCGCAACATCTATCAAAGCACGTAGCGGCTCACGTCCATAGACCGTGCCAACTCGCCCAGATGCTTTTCTACGAAGGCCGCATCGACGGCGATTTCTTCACCTGAGCGGTCAGGGGCGTTGAAGGACAGGTCTTCGAATACGCGTTCGATCACAGTGTAAAGCCTACGGGCACCGATGTTTTCGACGCTTTCGTTCACCTCTGCTGCGATCTTGGCCAGTGCCTTGATACCATCATCAGTGAAAGCCACTGTGACTTCCTCTGTTTTCATCAATGCGGCGTATTGCAAGGTCAGCGCGTTGTCGGTCTCGGTCAGGATGCGGACAAAGTCGTCCTCGGTCAGGGCGCGTAGCTCTACCCTGATCGGCAGGCGACCTTGCAGTTCAGGCAGCAGGTCAGATGGCTTGGCCACGTGGAATGCACCGGATGCGATGAACAGGATGTGGTCGGTCTTGATTGGTCCGTGTTTGGTGCTGACGGTCGTGCCTTCGATCAAGGGCAGAAGGTCGCGTTGCACGCCTTCGCGGCTGACATCGGCGCCGCGCCTGTCAGAGGCGGCACAAACCTTGTCGATTTCATCAAGAAAGACGATGCCGTTTTGTTCGACCGCTTCCAAAGCGGCCTTATTGACGGTTTCATCATCCAGAAGCTTGTCAGCCTCATCTGCGATCAGGGCTTCATAGCTTTCGGCGACCGTCATGCGTTTCTTGACCGTGCGGCCACCCATCGCTTTGCCGAAAATATCGCCAAGGTTCATCATGCCGCCCATACCACCGCCGGGCTGGCCGGGGATTTCGAAACCACCCAAAGGGTTGGAGTTGTCGGTCAGCTCAAGCTCGATCACTGTGTCGTCCAGATCACCCGACTTCAGCTTTTTGCGGAACATCTCTCGTGTGGCATCGCGGGCATCTGTTCCGGCCACGGCAGTGATCACACGGTCTTCGGCAGCTTTGTATGCTTTTGCCTTGACGTCCTCGCGCATATGTTCGCGGGTATCGATAATGGCGGTATCGACCAGATCGCGGATGATCTGTTCCACGTCGCGGCCCACATAGCCCACTTCGGTAAACTTCGTGGCCTCAACCTTGATGAAAG
>CAYLMZ010000157.1:0-3745 GCA_964385035.1 uncultured Loktanella sp. | reverse complement strand
CGAGTGGCAAGCTTTATGCCAAAGGATCAGCCACTTGTCTGATCATGCAGCTGCGCAATCCCACGGGGTAGATCATCGGCGTCTTTCACGCTGTCGTGGAGGCGTTCAGATGGATGACGGCCAATCTTGCGCCGTCGCCTGATCAGATTGACCTTTGACCACCCGCGCCAGTTCCCCACAGATGGCGCATCCGCGTCTTGGGGAAAGCGGGCGTCCCATCCTTGGGGGAGCTTCAAACCGCAGGCTTCGAGACGCCCAAGCATCCAGACCAAGGGGATGTTTGCCAAAGGCCGTGCGGGCGGATGTTTCCAGACCTGCCCACCCACATCGGCGTGGTTGCCGCGAAACCAGACCTGTTCGATATGGCCACGCCAATCCTGCGATCCTTCCCACATGATCGGCGCATAGGCGGCGCGACGCTCGTCAATGGCAAGCGCGTGAAACCCATTCCGGATGTGTTTGCCAAGGCCGTGGTTGTGAAACCCGTGCCTGCCTTCAGAGAACCGCCAAACGACGGGCAAGCGCAGGCCCAGCGCCTTGACCGTATCCCAGACGGCGACCGCTTCGATCTCGACATGGGCGTGGCAGTGTTCAGCGCGAAAGGCTTCGACTGTTTGTGTCGCAGGGGTGCCGCGATAAAGCCTGTAGGCCTGCCGGATCACACGCTCTGTCGCGCAATCATCTTTGACCAGGCCAATCCGGTCCACAACACCCGCAAGCGAGCGCACCGCGTAGGCCCCACGTGAATACCCGATCAGGATAATCTCGTCGCCGGGCCGATACCGTGTAGCCAAAACACCGTAAGCCCGCTTGATCTGGCGGTTGATCCCCCGCCCCGTCACGACATCCCAAGTGTTCTTCCAATAGCGCCACTGGATGCCGGCCTCATAATGCAGAGTAAAGTTGGCGTCCCTGCCCGCCTCTACCAATAATTTGTAGGTCAGCCCGGCGTTGGTTTCCCGACCGGGCGCAAGCGAAGACATCGTCCCGTCAAGAATAATCACATGGGTGGCGGCGGCCTTGGTGCGGAAACTGTCATCTTCGGTGCGCGCGCGGCGCCCAAAGAGACCAAAGAACCAATCACGCAGCGGCACTGCGGGCCTTGGCCTCTTGGATGGTTTGCCAGATGCGGTGCGGCGTAAAGGGCATCTCGACTTCGCGCACGCCAATGTCCCAAAGGGCATCGACCACCGCATTGCTGATCGCAGCCAGCGCACCTACCGTGCCGGCTTCACCACAGCCTTTCATCCCCATGGGGTTGTAAAGCGACGGTGTGCATTCTGTCGAAAAGCCGATCATAGGCACATCATCGGCGCGCGGCATCCCGTAGTCCATGAACGATGCCGTGAGGAGTTGCCCGTCTTCATCATAAACCACGCGCTCAGTCAGGGCCTGCCCGATCCCTTGCACAACACCGCCATGCACCTGCCCTTCGGCCAGCATCGGGTTGATGAGGTTGCCGAAGTCATCCACGACCGTATAGCGATCTACTGTGACAACGCCCGTTTCGGGATCGATCTCGACCTCGGCTACATGTGCCCCGTTGGGGAAACTGCGGTTATCCAGCGTAATGCGGGCAGTGTGTTTCAACAGATCATCCCGCCCGGCCTCGCGGGCCATATCAGCCACTTCGAGCATCGTTGGCGTCAGGTTCGATCCGCTGATCCGGAAGCGCTCATCGTCAAAGCTGACGGCAGACGCATCCACGCCTTCGGCATCGGCCAGAAAATCTGTGAAGGCTTTGATCATCACTTCGGCAGTGGCGAGTGTCGCGGTATTCTGCACAGTGACGGATCGTGAGCCGCCTGTCCCGCCGCCGCGGGCAATCAGATCACTGTCACCCTGAACAATGGTTACCTTAGCGGCAGGTATCCCTGTATGATCCTCAAGGAACTGGGCATAGACCGTTTCATGCCCCTGCCCGTTTGATTGGGTCCCCACATACATCTTTGCCCCATCACCGGTGAATTCCACCGTCGTCGCCTCGCTAGGGTCGCCAAGGATGCTTTCGATATAATAGCAAAGACCTTGCCCGCGCAGTTTACCTGCTGCCTTTGATGCCGCCGCCCGGGTGGCAAATCCATCGCGATCCGCCTCACGCGCCGCACTGGCCAAGACCATCGGAAAATCACCCACATCATAAGTCAGCCCCGTCACAGAGGTGTAAGGGAACTGGTCGGGCTTGATGAAGTTTTTCAGCCGCAACTCCCACGGATCGACCCCCAACTGGCGGGCAGCCTCGTCAACGGTGCGTTCCAGCACAAAGATCGCCTCGGGGCGCCCAGCGCCACGGTAGGCATCGACGGGTGTGGTGTTGGTGTAAATACCGCGCGTGCGCATGAAGGCGGTTTGTAGATCGTAAGTGCCCATCAGCACCTTTGAGAAAAGCTCGGTCTGGATGGGTTGCGCGAACTGCGAGTTATAGGCACCCATATTGGCGATCGTGTCGAGCTTATAAGCTGTCATCCGATAGTTAGCATCAAAGGCAAGTGTTGCTGTTGTGGTCAGATCACGGCCCGCATTGTCCGTCTGCATCGCCTCTGAACGGTCGGACATCCATTTCACAGGACGGCCCAAGGTGCGGGCCGCGAACGCCGCGCAGAAGGTTTCGGGGTAGCGCATGGCCTTCATGCCAAAACCGCCACCGGTGTCGGGATTGGTCACGCGCACTTCATCAGACGAAAGCCCGAAATGATGCATCAAGTCCTTCTTGGGCACCCAGACGCCCTGACCGTTGACCGCCACATGCAGCTTGCCATCTGTGACTTCAGCATAGCAGCCGCGCGGCTCCATCGCGTTGACGATGATCCGGTTGTCCATCACCTGAGCAGTCACAACATGGGCCGCGCTGGCAATCGCGGCATCCGTAGCGGCTTCGTTACCCAAACCCCAATCAAAGGCGAGGTTCGCGGGTGCCTCGGCGTGGATCGCCTCACCACCGATATCGAGGCCGATGTGGACCGGCAGATCGTCGATATCCAACATGATCGCTTCGGCGGCATCGCGGGCTGCGGTCATGCTGTCGGCGACAATCATGGCAATGGCTTCGCCAACATGGCGAACGCGGCCGCGTGCCAATATAGGTCGCTCAGGAGCAGCCCCTTTTGTGCCGTCCTGATTGGTCACTGTTGACCCTGCCAACCCAACCTGCATGCCGGCCGCGATCAAGTCATCGAGTGTGACAACCAGATGGACACCGGGCATGTCGCGGGCATCGCTCACGTCGAGGTCTGTGATCTCTCCGTGTGCAACAGGCGAGCGCAGAAAATAGCAGACCAAGGCGCCTTCGGGCGCGATGTCATCGACGTAACGCCCTTCGCCGGTCAGAAAGCGCAGGTCTTCGACCCGTTTCACCGATTGCGATTTGCCAAATTTTTCCATTGCCACGCTCTCATGCTGTTGTTGGTGTGGACCCTAGCGGGCCGCCTCGACTTGTCCAGCCCCCCAAAATTTCTGTCTTTACCGAATGCGTCCCGCCCCGCAATGTGAGCGACAAAGGCAAAGCCGGGATTGAGACAATGATCGATCAGGTCAAATTTACCGCCATGAAAGACGGCGACAAAGAAGACTACGACTTTCTGACAGAACACGAAATTGAATACACCAAGGGCACGGCATCACGGCTCTTGAACGCGCTTGTCAGTCTGGACGAAAGCCTGTCGGGCTATCAGATCACCCGCCTTGGTCATTCGCTGCAATCAGCCACGCGTGCCGAACGGGATGGGGCCGATACTGACTGGATCGT
>CAYLMZ010000156.1:0-3805 GCA_964385035.1 uncultured Loktanella sp. | reverse complement strand
TGGCAACAATGTCAGCCACGCCAAAAACCGTACCCGCCGCCGTTTTCTGCCAAACTTGCAGGATGTAACCCTGCAGTCTGACGTTCTCGGCCGCTCTTTCAAATTCCGCATCTCGAATGCTGCCCTGCGCACTGTTGACCATCGTGGTGGTCTGGACGCGTTCATGGCCAAAGCAAAAGACGCAGAGCTGTCCGCTGACGCGCTGAAGGTCAAAAAAGAGATCGTTAAGGCGACTGCTGCGTAAACCAGGCACTGCCTGATCAGGATTGAACCCGTCTGACGTGTCAGGCGGGTTTTTCTTTGGGTGGGTCTGTGGCAAAGCGGGGATATGACCCGCCTGCCCATTGATCCTGTCCTGCCTGCCCTGATGGACGCCCTGCGCGACGCAGGCCGCGCCGTCCTGCAAGCCCCGCCCGGCGCAGGTAAGACGACTCGCGTTCCGCTGGCGATGCTGGATGCGGGGCTCACCGTTCAAAAGATCATCATGCTGGAACCCCGCCGCCTCGCGGCCCGGGCTGCCGCCGAACGCTTGGCCGAGGGGCTGGGTGAAAAGCCGGGTGCGACGGTGGGCTACCGGATGCGCGGCGATAGCAAACCGGGCAAACGGATCGAGGTTGTCACAGAAGGCATCCTGACCCGCATGCTTCAGTCTGATCCTGAGCTAGCCGGCGTCGGTGCTGTGATCTTTGACGAGTTTCACGAACGCTCTTTGAATGCGGATCTGGGCCTTGCCCTTGCCTGGGAAGTGCGCGAGGCGCTGCGCCCTGATCTTGTTCTTTTGGTCATGTCCGCAACCCTTGATGCGGGTCCTGTGGCCCGGATGCTGGCGGATGCCCCGATGGTCACATCTGAGGGACGCAGTTATCCCGTGACGACCCACTACCTTGAGAAGGCCGTCCCGAAGACCACGCGTCTGGAACAAGCCACCGCTGATCTTGTTGTGCAGGCTGCGGCCGAAACGACCGGCGGCATATTGGTTTTTCTGCCCGGAGAAGGCGAGATCAAGCGCACTGCGGCCATGCTTGCCACGGCCCTGCCAGACGATTGCGTCATCCGCCCCCTTTATGGCGCGATGCCGTTCGCAGAGCAGCGCAAGGCGATTGCCCCCGAAAAGACAGCCCGCAAAGTGGTGCTCGCCACATCGATCGCAGAGACCTCGCTGACCATTGAGGACATCCGCGTTGTGGTTGATGCAGGTCGCGCGCGCAGGGCCCGGTTCGACCCCAGCTCTGGCATGTCGCGGCTGGTGACTGAACCTGTCAGCAAGGCCGAAGCCACCCAGCGCGCGGGCCGTGCGGGCCGCGTGGCCCTGGGTGATGCATACTGCTTGTGGACCAAGGGCGCGCATGGGGCCTTGCCCGCCTTCCCTCCCGCCGAGATTGAGGCCGCTGACCTGTCGGGTCTCGCCCTTGAGCTTGCGATCTGGGGCACGGATGATCTGGCCTTTCTGACCCCGCCCCCTCAAGGCGCTTTGGCCGAGGCACGGGCCTTGCTTGAGGCCTTGGGTGCTTTGGATGCGGCCCACCGGATCACGGCCCATGGCCGTGCGTTGGCCGCGATGCCCCTGCACCCGCGTCTGGCCCATATGTTGCAGACCGCCGGTGCGCAGGCCGCCCCGCTGGCGGCCCTGCTTGCCGCCCGTGATCCGCTGCGCGGGGCACCAACCGACCTGAGCCTGCGGATCAAGGCGCTCAAAGGGCGATATGATGGTCCCGGGACGGTGCACCATGCCGCCCTTTCACAGATCAAGGCCGAGGTATCCCGCCTTGCCAGAGGCTTGCCCGAAGGCGCCCCGCTGTCGTTGGGCCAGATGGCCGCCCTTGCCTATCCCGACCGTGTTGCCTTGCATCGCAAAGGGACGGAGCCCCGCTTTGTGATGTCCGGTGGCAAAGGCGCATCGCTTGATATGGCGGACCCGCTCGCGGGCGAGCGGCTTTTGGTCATCACCGACCTTGATGGCGACACGCGCGAAGCAAAGGCACGCCAAGCTGTGCCCATATCGGAAGCCGATCTGCGCGAGCTCTACGCAGGCCAGATCCATTGGCATGCGCGCTGTTCTTGGTCAAAACGCGAACGCCGTGTCATGTCGCGCAAACAAGAGATGTTCGGGGCCATCACACTGGACGATCGCAACTGGAAAGACGCCCCGCCAGACGCCGAAGCGACCGCGATGCTGGAAGGTGTTCGCCTGTTGGGGCTGCCGTGGTCGGATGCCGCGTTGCGGTTTCGTGCGCGGGTCGCTTTGGTTGATGCCTTGCCTGCGATGGATGATGCAACGCTGCTGGCAACAGCGGAAAGCTGGTTGCTGCCTCATCTGACCGGCGTCAGAACCGCAGAGGCCTGGAAGCGGTTTGATATGCTGCCCGCATTGCGCGCCATGTTGGACTGGGATCAGACCCAAATGCTGGACCGTGCGGCCCCTGCCCATTTTGAAACGCCTCTGGGTCGGAAGATTCCTATTGATTACGCAGGTGAAGCCCCCGCGATCACATTGCGCCTGCAAGAGATGTTCGGTGTCACTACGCACCCCACAGTTGGCGGCCAGCCCTTGCGTGTCACCTTGCTGTCCCCGGGACACAAACCAGTGCAGGTCACACAAGACATCGTCGGCTTCTGGGCCACGTCCTATGCTGATGTCCGCCGTGATATGCGCGGCCGCTACCCCAAGCATCCATGGCCCGAAGATCCTACCCAAGCCGACCCGACATTGCGCGCAAAACCACGCCGCACATGAGCCTGATTTGCCTTTGCCTGTGGATATGTTACTATTTCTTAACAATAAGAGCATATTGGCAGGTGCAATGACGTCACTGAACCGATCCTTCTGGACCGGGCCCAAGGCCTTGGTCGCGCAACCAACTGCCATTTTGCAGATTGGTGCCCTGTGCCTGCGCGACGGGGATAAGGGGACAGAGGTGTTGCTGGTCAAATCCTCGCGCGGGCGTTGGATCATTCCCAAAGGCTGGCCAATGGACGGGCACACAGATGCCGAAACCGCCAAGGTTGAAGCTTGGGAAGAGGCCGGTGTGCTGAAGGGGAAAGTCTCCAAGGGCCCGATTGGCGGCTATATGACCGAGAAACGGTATGAGGACGGCCGACGCAAGCCTTGTCATGTCACTGTCTATCAGATCGATGTGCGCAAGATGACGACGGATTATCCCGAAGCTGACCTGCGCAAGCGCAAATGGGTATCCTTAAAGAAAGCCGCGGCGAAAACGCCGGATCGGGGTTTGCGGTCTTTCCTCAAGGCCATGCGCAAGGATACGGGCGCTTTTCAGGCTGCCGCCTAGACCCCTAGACAATACCGCATGATTGCCTTTTGCGCGTGCAGACGGTTTTCTGCTTCGTCAAAGATCACGGAATGCGGTCCATCCATAACGCTGCTTGTTGCCTCGTCATCACGGTGGGCGGGCAGGCAGTGCATGAACAGGCTGTCATCCTTGGCTTTGGCCATCAGCGCGTCGTTCACCTGATACCCGCGCAACTGGTTGTGCCGCCGCTCACGGGCGGATTGCGGGTCGTGCATGCTGACCCATGTGTCTGTCACCACCAGATCAGCCCCCTGCACCGCCACGTTGGGATCCCTTTCAATCGTATAGAGCCCATCAAGCGCCGGTTCAGGGTCAAGCGGCGGTGGGCCGGTGAAGACCAGATCGAAGTCGAACTGCTTGGCCGCGTGGGCAAAGCTCGCAAAGACATTGTTGCCATCCCCAGACCACACCACTTTCTTGCCCTTTATCGGACCACGATGCTCTTCGAAGGTCAGCACATCCGCCATGATCTGGCAGGGGTGTGTCCTGTCCGT
>CAYLMZ010000155.1:0-3818 GCA_964385035.1 uncultured Loktanella sp. | reverse complement strand
CCATGTGAATTCTCCTTACGATTGGAAGTTGAGGGGTCCAGCGGGTCGAAGCCCGCTAAATCTTAGTGATGCGGATGAAGCGCGTCTTTGAGATAGACACACGTCAAAATAGTGAAAACGTAAGCCTGAATGCCGCAAACCAGCACCTCAAGGCCGTAGATGGCAACGATACCAAAGATCGCAGCCGGGCTGACCAGTGTCAGGGCAGCAAAGCCCGCGAACACTTTCAGAACGGCGTGACCCGCCATGATGTTGCCTGCCAAACGAATGGAGTGGCTGACCGGACGCACGAAGTAAGAAATCACTTCGATCACGGCAATGATCGGACGCAGGATCGCGGGTGCGTCCTTCATCCAGAAAAGGCCAAGGAACGATGCGCCGTTCTTAACAAAGCCGAGTATCGTGACAGCGAAGAACACGCCAAAACCAAGAACTGCCGTTACAGCGATCATGGATGTCGGCGAGTATGACATCGGGATCAGGGCAAGGTAGTTCGAGAAGAAGATAAAGACGAAGATCGTCATGATATATGGGAAGTACTTTACACCGTCCTTGCCACAGACATCTTCAACCATTTTGTAGATGAAGCCATAAAACAGCTCTGCGACCGACTGAACACGTGTCGGGACGATTGCGCGACCGCGGCTTCCCATAACAAACAGAGCGATCGTTGCTAGGATGGCCAGCGCCAGCCAAAGTGTCACGTTGGTTGGCGTATACCACTGGACGGCACCGTCACCGAACAGCGGCTTGACGATAAACTGATCCAGCGGGTGAAAAACCAAACCACCTTCTGCTTTTTCTTCAGCCACTTGCGTCACCCTTTTCTTTCGCAGCGTCTTGCTGCTTTCTTTGGACCTCTTTGGCCGACCGCATCATGGTGTTTACACCTGCCGCGAGGCCAAAAAATATGAACAGCACCATCATGAAAGGCTGGGTTCCAAAAACGGCATCCAGCCCGTATCCGATGCCAAAGCCGATCCCGAGACCGGCTACAAGCTCTATCACCATTCGCCAAGCGAGTTGCGCCTGCGAGTAGTGTTCTTCCGAATGGTGCTTTTCCTCTGCCGGCTCTTTGAGCGCTGCAATCTTCGCTTCGAGTGCCTTTAGGCGGTGAGCGTCATGCGGATCGGACATCGGTTTTGACCCTTAGGAAGGTTGCAGGTGGTTTAGGTTGGCACCCGCACAGAGTCAAGCAGCCCGTCATGCGATTTAAGCCTCTGTTTTTTATGAGTATTTTTGGCAAAATGATAAGCCCATACCTGGCAGACCGTGGGCGATTTGCCACAATATGATATTCAACCAAATGGTTGACGATTGCCCGAGAAATGCAGACACCACGCCCATGAACCCGCAACTCGACAATGTCTTCTCAGCCCTCGCTGACCCGACCCGCCGCACGATCCTTGCGATGCTGTTGGAGGATGACATGGCCGTCACTGACGTTGCCGAACCGTTTGATGTCTCGCTTGCTGCGATCTCCAAGCATCTGGCAGTGTTGACCGCGGCCGGCCTCATCAGTCAGGAAAAGCGCGGCCGCGTGAAATGGTGCAAGCTGGAGCCTGACGCCCTGCGCGAAGCCTCGGTCTGGATGCAAGGCTTCGGGCAGATGGATGCGATTGATCTCGATGCCTTCGAGACGTTCCTGAACAAAGAGCTGAAGACCGACTAACAGTCGAGTGTTTTGATCCGTTCCTTCAGAAACTTCAAAAAGGTTTGCACCTTTGTGGTCCGGTGCAAATCGACATGCGTGACAATCCACAAAGGGGCCGCCCATTCATCGTGGCGCGGGATCACCTCGGTGAGCGTCGGATCATCGCGCAGGTCCTGGGCCATTACAAAACCGATCCCGGCACCGGCAGCGATCGCCTCGCGCATGTTGCGATTGTCTGTTGCGCGGTAGGTAAAGCAGTCTTCAGGTACGATCTGGCGCAACCACTTTGTGAAGGGCGCTTTACTGTTGTCACTGTCATGGGTCACGAAACGGTGGTTCTTGAGATCAGCTTCATCTTTGGGCAAGCCGTGCTTTGCGATATATGCGTCGGCTGCCACTAGCGACATGTGCTGCTGCATAAAGGGCTGCACAACATTATCGGGTTCCTGAGGCATCGTGCCTGCCCGGATCGCCACATGAGCTTCTCCGTATTCCAGACGAAAGACACGTTCGCCTGTGCGGTACCGCATACGCACTTCGGGGTGTGCGTCCTGAAATGCCACTAAGATCGGGGTCAGATAGCTCGACGCCATGCCAAGACTGGTCACAACCAGATCACCCGACACGCCTTCGCCCTGCCCTTTGATCCGCCCTGCAAGTTGTGTGAATTGATCATCGGTGGCCTGCGCAACCTGCAATAGATCCTGCCCTGCCTCGGTTGCAGTGTAGCCCCGGGCGTGCCGCTGAAAGAGCTTTACACCAAGACGCTGCTCCAGCGCGTCAATATGACGGATCACCGTCGCATGATGAACACCGAGCGCCTCTGCCGCGCCACTGACAGTACCTTTGCGCGCGACTTGATAGGCGGTTCTGATTTCGTCCCAGTTGTCCATTCTACGTCCTGTGCATTTGCAAACATGTCATGTGAGAAACTAGGTGTTTCGTTCGCGAGTGCAAGGAATAGATTGCGGGCATCAACAGAACTTGAGGAGCCAACCATGGCTGGAACTGTCCTACTAATTAACGCCTCCGGCACGACCGAAGGGTCGGCCACCCGCGCCGCAACCGCCCAATTGATCGCCGACATGGCCCCAGACAAGGTCATTAGCCGTGATCTGGCCGCGACGCCGTTGCCGCAAGTCGACGGCACATGGATCAACGCGCGTCTGGTCCCTGAAGATGATCGCACTGAAACTGACCAAGCCGCCTTGTCGTTGTCCGATGATCTGATCGCAGAGCTGAAAGAGGCCGATACCGTCGTCATTGGCCTGCCTGTCTATAACTTTGGCATGCCTGCCGCGTTGAAAGCATGGGTCGATCTGATCGCCCGCCCAAAGGTCACCTTTGCCTATACCGAAGGCGGCCCCGTCGGCCTGCTGGAAGGCAAGCGCGCTATTGTCGCTGTGGCCTCGGGTGGCACGGCAATCGACAGTGACTATGACTTTGCCACGCCACATATGCGCCAGATCCTGAACTTCATCGGGATCAGCGATATCACAGTCGTCAGCGCAAAAGAGGTGATCGCAGCACAAGCCGCGTAAACTTATGCTCAGGGGTGCGGCGGTGCGGCACCCCTCTGACCCCGTGACTTTTTCTATGGCGTCCTAAGTCTGGGGCATGACACGTGATCACGCCCTCCTCGCCCTCCGGCTCGCCCTGACCTTTGCCTTTATCTACTACGGTTCTCGCAAATTGATGAGCGACCCACGTGACGTCGCCATTTACGAAGCGATCGGCTTCGGCCAATTCCCCCGCTACATCACCGGCTCGGTCGAGCTGCTGGGCGCGGCCCTCCTGTGGGTCCGCGGATGGCAAGGGATTGGCGGGGCGCTCTTATGTGCCACGATCTGCATCGGGCTGACGGCACTATTGATCTGGGTCGGGCCACCGTATTGGCATATGCTGGCGTTGATTGTCGGATCAGGCACCGTGGCAGCCGCGTATCGGGACCAGATCGCAGCAAAACTGCCGTAGTTATTGACTCACCTCCCCATCGGTCGTAAACGCCGCCCAATATCCGGATAGCATCAGCTTTCCGGTCCCCGACATTCAGGGGATCGCCCTCCGTCAGCGCGTCGCGCCCACGGGGGCGCGCTGCTATGTAGGTATGCCCACGGGGGCGCACCTGCTTTGTAGTAATGCCCGCGGGGGCGCTACTGCTTTA
>CAYLMZ010000154.1:0-3871 GCA_964385035.1 uncultured Loktanella sp. | reverse complement strand
AACAGCCCCATCGCCGGTATGCCGGTTCTGGAATGCTGGAAGGCCAAGCAGGTCTTCGTTTCTAAGCGCGGTCAAGGCACAGGGTACTCGGGGATCGAAAACCCGCTGTTCTTTAAGGACAACACGCGGATGTTCTACGGTGACGCGAAGAAGTCGCTCGATGAGCTACTGCCAAAGATCGACTAAGCGATTGCTGATAAGATTGGAAAGGAGGGCCGCGGCCCTCCTTTTTTGTTGGCGCGGTTGTTTGCTCGTCTTAGGCCGCGATATCTTTTGGGACCGTCGCTCCCTTCTTGGCGCATTTCTTTTTGTACGCCTTGCGCCAGTGATCGAATTTTCCCATCGCATCTTGCTGTGCCATGAGCATCTCAACGAAGGCATGCCGATGCTTGTCCTTCTTGAGCGACTTGAACAACGACTTTTGCGCCTTTGTCATTGCGCAACCAATGCAGTGGCCTTGGCGCTTATATTTGCATACGTCGATACAGGGTGAGGGCGTCTTGCTCATGATATGGGGTCCGACCAAAAAAAGGGTGACGTCACTTCGCCACCCTTATCTGATTGTTTTAGTCGGAATAATCAAGCGCCAGCTTGTCGCAGATCACTTCCCTATGATCGGCCCTTTGCAAGTTCGTCACGCTAAAGTCATACGGTATAGATTGAAGGATTGACTTTGGGGCCCTGCTTGCATGTTGGATGCTGCACAACTAATCGGGGTTTAGCGGATGCTTTGATGACCGTTCTGGGAATGGGCCTGAGCGAGGGATTAGCGCTATAAAGCTCAAGCAACACAGGGGGTTGGTTTGGTCGAATTCTGGAAATTGAAGAGAGAGCTCAACCGGCTACGCCTACAGATTGAGGCCCCATTTTCTGTCGCCCTATCACCTATCGCGCGAATGGTGCATGACAAGACCAAACATCGCCGCATCACGCTGATCCAAGGGTCTCAGAGTTATTCTAACCTCGTCGCGGTCTATCTCGTTTATAGTCCTGCCGGATTGGAAGGGTCCCACATCAAAACAATCCAGCATTTGTGTGAGCAGGGTTTTGCTGTCTTTGTAGTAGCAAATCATGCGCTTAGTTTGTCTGACCGGGAGCGCATCGCGCCGCACAGTTGGAGGCTGATGGAAAGGCCGAACGTCGGATACGATTTTGGTGGGTACAGAGATGTCGCGCTGCATCTGCTGGAGTGCGACATTTATCCGGAGTTTCTGTTGTTCTTGAACGATAGCATGTGGTTTCCCGTGAAAGAGGACTGCCGCACCATCGATAAGGTCATGAAACTGCCTGTGGATGTATGCGGCTTTTCTGAGGATTTGCAGCTTCGCAGTAAGGGCAAGCCATTCATACAAAGCTTCTTCTTTGGATTTCGGGCGAACGTATTGAGATCTGAAAGTTACCAGCAGTTCTGGTCACGGATGCTCTTGCTCAAGAACAAATGGGCCGTTGTGAGATGGTTAGAAAAGCGCCTGTCAGAGTTCTTTGAGCAGAAGGGGTTCTCAACGGCCGCACTCTATGGCGCTGATGAAATACCTATCATTATTTCAAATCTAGAGAGTGAGCGTCAGCTCGCTTTTTTCGATACCAATGAAGCAAAGACGATCGCGGAGAGGGGTGATCTACAAGCGCAAATCAAAGAAGGGAAGCGCTTCTCACCACAAGAATGGGCCGTGCTATTCTCCCGCGCGAACGTCGATGGCTATTTCCTGAAAAACTCACCTAAATTCCTGTTTGAGGTCTTTGACACGCCGATGCTCAAGAAAACAAACAATGAGCACTTTGTAAGGCAACGCGCCGAGATCATAAGCGCAGGGTATGATCAACGACTGCTACAAGAAGTCAGACAAGAGATCCGCGAACGGGACGCACCATAACGGTCAGGCGTAGCTGATCCCGGTCACATCCCTCTGATCCGCGGGTCGAGCGCGTCGCGCAGCCCGTCACCGATATAGTTCACAGCCAGCACCGTGAGCGAGATCGCGAGACCGGGCCACAGCACACGCTCGGGGAAGGCTGTCATGCGATCCACGCTGTCAAACAGGATTTTGCCCCATGTCGGGAAGTCTGACGGGAACCCAAGCCCAAGAAACGACAGGGCACTTTCGGTGATGATGGCCGTGGCCAGACCCAAGGTCGCCGAGACCATGATCGGTGACAGCACATTGGGCAGGACGTGCCTCGTGATCATCCGTTTGGGCGGTGTGCCAATGGACCTTGCGGCCAGCACGAACTCGCGCTCTTTGAGTGAGATCACGTCACCGCGCACGATCCGTGCCGTTTGCATCCATGACGTGATGCCGATGCCTGTGACGATCAGGATGAATATCCCCGTTTCAGGTCCGAATGCGGCCCGCAAAGGATCGCGGAACAAGAGCATCATCACCAGCAACAAAGGCAGGATGGGCAGTGACAGCACCAGATCGGTAAAGCGCATCAACGCCCAGTCGAGGCGCTTGAAATAGCCCGCCATCACACCGACGAAGGTGCCAATGACGATCGCAAGGATCATCGCGGTCCAGCCAACGGCCAAAGAGATCCGACCACCTTGCATGATGTTGGCCATAATATCGCGGCCCAAGTGGTCCGTGCCCATGGGGCGCGCCCAGGACACCTTTGCATCTCCGTCCCACAGGACGGTGTAGATGGGCCGCACATCCTTATTCCGGATGTCTAGCTTGCCCGGATCAACATCCCAGACCAATGGCCCAGCGGTGCAGAAAAGCGTGATGAACACCAGAAAGAACAGCCCCGCCATCGCCCCTTTGTGCGACCGGAATTGATCCCAGACGTCCAGCCACTGGTTGCGCGTCTTTTCGACAGCGACGGGGGCTTCGTTTTGCGCAGAGACATCAGTCATAGCGGATCCTCGGGTCAAGCACGCCGTACAGGATATCGGCAATCAGGTTCATCAAGACGATCAGCACAGCTAAAAGAAAGGTGATCGTCATCACCATCGGATAGTCAGCACCCTGCAATGCGAGGATCAACAGCTGGCCGAGGCCATTCACCTTAAAGACCTGTTCAGTAATGATCGCGCCGCCAAAGATTGATGGAATGCCCAAGGCGATGACCGTCACAACTGGGATCATCGAGTTGCGCAAGACATGGCGCATGACCACAACGCTCTCTGACATGCCTTTGGCGCGGGCCGTGCGGACGTAGTCCTGACCAAGGTTATCCAGCATTGACGCGCGCATGTAGCGGCTGACCTGCGCTGTTGTCTGCAAGGCAAGAACCATCACGGGCATGATCATTTGCTGAAGTTGGAACTTGAATGTTTCCCAGTCCACGACCTCATGGGTGGTGTCATAAATCGATGGCAGCCAGCCCAGCTGCACCGAGAAGATCACAATGACCAGCACACCCGAAAAGAAAGGCGGGACAGAAAAACCGATCATGCTGACAAAGGTGCCGGCCTGATCAAAGACCGAATACTGCTTGTAGGCACTGATGATCCCGATGGGCAGTGCAATCGCAACCCCGACCACATAGGACATGCCAACCACCCAAAGGGTCTGGGGCAGACGCTCTGCGATTGTGTCAAAGACGGGTGAGCGGGACTGGAAGCTGATGATCCGCTGGGCACCATCGGCAAAATTTGTGCCAAAGATACCATCGATCCAATACTGCGGCTCTACGACAAAGAACTGATAGAGCCAGAGGTAAAAGCGTGTGTACCAAGGCTCACCCAGCCCCAGCGCCTCACGCATACGCTGTTTCACGTCATCAGGGATCGTCAGTGGCATCTGGCCCATCGGATCACCGGGGGCGAGTTCCAGAAGCAGAAAGATCACCAAAGCGATGAACAAAAGCGTCGGGATCGACAAGAACAATCTACGGATCGTGTAGTTGAGCATGTAAGGCGCCTTAG
>CAYLMZ010000153.1:0-3956 GCA_964385035.1 uncultured Loktanella sp. | reverse complement strand
TTGCTTGGCGGCCTCTTGCGAGGCCTATGTGGTAAAGGGCCCCGAAGGTCCCCGATGATAAAACGCACAGCCCCGGACGAATCCGAGGCTGCGAGATGGGCGGTGTATAGGGGCGGGCGAAGAGGATAGCAAGTGATGTCCGTTAAGCTTGTCGTTCGTGTCTTTCCTGTCCCGATAGCTTAGGTTTAAACTCGGAAGTCTCTAAGAATTGAACCAGCCGGTCGATAGGCATCTTGCTATCTCGATAGGTCTGTCGAGAAAGGTATTGATAACATGATCCCCAAAAAACTGGGACATATCTGGATTGGCCCACTGGCGCCGCCTGTTGAATGGATGGTGACTTGGCGCACGCATAATCCCGATTGGGCCTACACAATATATGACAACGACTATCTGCTATCGCGTCGCTTCCGGAATCATGAACTGCTGTGCACCTACTTTCGACAGGGCGAATATGCTGGCGTTGCAGACATCTTGAGGTACGAGATTCTCTGGGAACAAGGCGGGTTTATCGCGGCAGCGGACAGTTTGTGCCAACGCTCAATTGATCCATTGCTGGAGAACTCCACACCGTTTACATGCTACGAAGTGCCGCCAGAGCTCTGTGCGGAACTGGGCATGCCGCGAAAAAAGGGGTTGATGTGTCCAATTCTTGGCAGCCCCGCCCGGCATCCGATACTCGATGAAATTATCACCCAGATCGGTTTGCAGACCGATCCAAACAACCCACCGAAGCCCTGGAAAGGGACCGGCAACTTCTTCCTTCGCAGACTGTTCCAGAAACGAAAAGATCTTGCAGGCCAGTTGAAGATCTATCCCGCCCATTACTTTGTTCCAGAGCACTTTCGAGGGTGGAAGTATAAGGGCGAATTTGAACCTTTCTGCAAGCAGATGTGGGGGACAACGAATGCGGCGTACCCATCCTCAGGAACGATTGACCAGGATGAGGTACAGACTGAACATCGACGTATTTTGGAGGCACTCGAAGCACGGCTTGAATAGGGCATTGGTGACGCAATTTCGTATATGTTCTACGAAACACAGCAGCGCGCGAGAGACCGATTAGTGCGTCGATAGCCCATAAACCTTCACCACCGTCGCGTCGTCTTCACTCCCTAGCCCCATCTCGACCGCTTTGCGAAACTGTGCAAGTGCAGCTTCTGTCACCGGTGCCTCGAAGCCTGCACTCTCAGCGATGTCGAGCACGATGCCGAGGTCTTTGGGCCAGATGTTCACGGCACTCCGCGGGGTGTAGTCCCCTTCGACGATATGCGGTGCCCGGTTTTCCAGCATCCAGCTGGTCCCAGCGCATTGCGGGATGACTTCGAGGAATTTTTCGGGGCTCACGCCTTGCGTCATGCCAAAGCTTATTGCTTCGGCCATGGTCGCGATGTGCACTCCGGCAAGGAGTTGGTTCACCGCCTTCATCGCGGACCCTGCCCCCGCAGCATCGCCGAGGCGGAAAACAGTCTCGGCCATCGCGTCCAATGCAGCCGCTGCTGCGTCGAACGCGGGGGCCGATCCTGAGGCCATGATCGAAAGCTGCCCTTGAGCGGCCTTGGCCGCTCCACCTGAGATTGGTGCATCGAGGTAGAGCACGTTGTGCCTACAGCATCTCTCCGCCATGTCGCGGGCGAAGTCTGGCGGGACGGTGGCACAGGCGACGACAACGCTGCCCGGTTTCATTTGGGAGACAACGCCCTCGTCCCCGAAAAGCACCGCCTCTGTCTGTGCCGCGTTGAGCACCACGACCACCAGAGAATCGAACGATCCGGCGACTTCGGTGATTTCCCCCGCCGCGCCACCTTCTGCTTGGAAGCGCGACACCTGATCTGGGTTGATGTCAAAACCGTGTACCGTGTGGCCTGCCGCAAGAAGCGACTGCGCCATGCCGTAGCCCATCGACCCCAGCCCGATGATCCCGATTGTCTGTGTCATGCTCTGCTACCTTTCCAAAGCGCCTTTACCGGCGATGATCTTGTCGCGGAACTTTGCGATCCGCGCGATGCGTGTCGCGGGCTGCTTGGCCTGCCCTAAATTGTAGGCGTAGCTTTTCTGGCGGCCAGGTGTCAGCGCGTGAAATGCCTCTGCCAGCTCCGGGTCGGCGTCGAGTGCATCGAGCAGTTCCTCTGGAATGGGAACGTTACGTTCGACTTTTGGGGCCTTGATACCGGCTTTGGCATAGCCCATCGCCTCTTGCAGGTAGGCTGTGATGATGGGCGCCTGTTCGGCGACTTGGCCGTCTGCGGTGAAGCGGATCATGTCGGGGGCTTGGGTGTTCGCACCTTGCTTTTCGAGCACGCCTTCGGGGTCTTTCATCAGCGCTGCTTCAAAGAAAGACAGTCGGAAATTGTCGCGAAATGCCCCGATGATCGCGATGTTGCGCCCGGCGTGCATATAGCATGGGTGACCCCATTTGACATGTTCCGACAGGCCAACCTCAAGGCAGAGGGAGCGGAGGCTGCGCAACCCGTCCCGCCAGAGTGGCGCAGCGCAATCTGCGGTCGCAAACCGGTCGCAGCGCCCGCAGCCTTGGGTGAAGTAGTCTTCGATGTCAGTGATCATCGGCATGCCTCACCTCTAGCTGCGCAGGATATTCTCGAACTTCTTACCGCGCGCGAGTTCGTCTACCAGCTTGTCGAGGTAGCGGATGTCCCGCATCAGCGGGTCCTCGATGTCTTCAACCCGAACGCCGCAGACGACACCTTTGATCAAGTCACGTTTGGGGTTCATCGCGGGGGCTTGTGCGAAGAAGGTTTGATAGTCGCGCCCATCGGCGAGGGCCGCTGCAAGACCGTCATCGTCGTAGCCCGTCAGCCATGTGACGAGCGTATCAAGCTGTTCTTTCATCTTGCCCTTCTTTTCGACCTTGTCGAGCAGGCATTGGTAGAGCTTGTCAAAGCGCATCTGAAAAATCTTGTGGGACATCGGCCGCGGCTCCTTTGCCTTGAGGCTATGCCAAGGCCCTGCCCCTTCAAAGCAAAAAGCCCCCGCAGACTGCAGGGGCTTTTCGTTGTTCTTGGACAGATCTGGCTTAGAGACCTGTGGACACGTCGATCGTGTTGCCCTCTTCGAGGGTCACATAGGCTTTCTTGACGTCTTTGCGCGTGCCGAGTTGACCGCGGAAACGCTTGACCTTGCCTTTGGTAATCGTTGTGTTCACCGCTTTCACCTTTACACCAAAGAGGCTTTCAACAGCTTCTTTGATCATTGGCTTGTTAGCGTCGATCGCAACTTCGAAAACAACGGCGTTGGCTTCAGAAGCCAGTGTTGCTTTTTCAGTGATGACCGGCTTGCGGATCACATCGTAATGTTCTGCCTTGGCGTTCATGACAAACGAGCCTCCAGAGCTTCGACACCTGCTTTGGTCAGCACGAGCGTGTCTGACTTGAGGATGTCGTAAACGTTCGCACCCTGAGAGGGCAGGACGTTCAGAGTTGTGATGTTGGCGGCGGCTTTCTTGAAGTTTTCGTTCACTTCAGCACCGTCGATGACCAGCGCACGCTTCCAGCCGAGGTTGCCGACCATCTTGGCCAGAGCGCCTGTTTTGGCGTCTTTGACTTCGATTGTGTCGACGATCACGAGCTCACCTGCTGCAACTTTTGCAGACAGAGCATGCTTGAGACCCAGCTTGCGGAACTTCTTGGGCAGATCGTGGGCGTGGCTACGTGGGGTTGGACCCTTGTAGATACCACCGGAACGGAAGATCGGTGCACCACGAGAGCCGTGACGTGCGCCACCTGTGCCCTTTTGGCGATAGATCTTCTTGGTGGAATAGCTCACTTCGGAACGACCCAGCACATCATGTGTGCCTGCCATTGCCTTGTTGCGCTGCCAGCGAACGACGCGGTGCAAGATGTCCTTGCGTGGCTCAAGGCCAAAGATTTCGTCGTTCAGTTCGACGGAACCGGCTTTTTTGCCGTCCAGTTTGATTGCATCAGCCTTCATTGTTCTCG
>CAYLMZ010000152.1:0-3982 GCA_964385035.1 uncultured Loktanella sp. | reverse complement strand
GCCGAGCCCGCGATCGCAAGGCCCAGTAGCACCAGATAGGTGAGTTGCATGAATTGGTCTGTGCTCATGGGTTAGATATAGGGCCTATCCGCCAATTCCAAAGCCCCTCAGGCCATCGAGCACGAATTGCACGGCAAGTGCGGCCAAGAGCATCCCCAGGACGCGGGTGACAATGTTCAGACCGGTTTTGCCCAAGGCCCGTTCGATCGCAGGTGCAACAAAGAAAGCCAGAAGCACAATGAGCAAGACCGCAAAGACCACACCTGCGATGGCCCCGAGGTCTGCGTAGCTTTCGGATTGGCCTGCCAGCAGGATCACCGTGGTGATCGCTCCGGGACCCACGATCAGGGGCAGGGCGAGGGGAAAGACTGATGGATCGTCCTGATGTTCTGCTTGTCCTTCGGCAGCGCTTTCCTCGCGCCGCGCCTGCCGCTTTTGGAAAAGCATATCGAGGGCCGTGAGGAACAACAGGATCCCGCCTGCGATGCGGAAAGCGTCCATCGAGATGCCGATAAAACCCAGCACGGCCTCGCCTGCGAAAAGGAACACCATCATCAGGCTGGCGGCCACAAGAAACGCGCGGATTGCAATCGCGCGCCGTTG
Source organism: uncultured Loktanella sp. (assembly GCA_964385035.1). Classification (GTDB taxonomy): domain Bacteria; phylum Pseudomonadota; class Alphaproteobacteria; order Rhodobacterales; family Rhodobacteraceae; genus Yoonia. The sequence goes on along the minus strand of CAYLMZ010000152.1, from coordinate 3,379 downwards.
TTGTGGTGTCATGCCTTGGGTGAGCGCGATGAACACCGGCGCAAGGCCCGGTGGGTCAATGATGATAAAGAGTGTGGTGAAGGCTGTGATCAGCGCAGGCAGTTCGGTCATGGGGCCAGAGTGTCAGAGGGTGATGCCTTTGGCGAGTGTTGTTTCGCCTTCGGCCGGTGGTGAAGTGCGTTAGCGCTGAACGGGCGGAGCCCACGGCAAAATGATGTTTAGGCGTTTTCGGCTTTTTCTAGCTTTTCCAGTGATGCCATCCAGAGTGCTTCGGCCCGTTCCAGCCCGTCCATCACTTCGGCGTATTTGCGGTTCCAGGTTTCCAATTCGCCTGCTTTGCCGTCTTCATAGAGCGCGGGGTCGGCCAGTTTCTTGGCAAGTTTGTCCCGCATCTCGTTGATTTTGTTCACACGTTCTTCGGATTTGCGCACATCTGCGCGCAAGGCGAGGATGGCGTCACGGCTTGGTTTGGCGGCTTTCGGTTTGGCGGGTTTATCTTTGTCGGCGGGCTTATCGACGGACAGCAGCATCTTGCGGTAGGCTTGCAGGTCTTCGTCATAAGGTTTGACATGCCCGTCTTTCACCAGCCAGAGCCGGTCCGCCACCATCGAGAGAAGATGCATGTCGTGGCTGACAAGGATCACCGCGCCAGAGTAGGCGGTGAGCGCCTCGACCAGTGCTTCGCGACTTTCAATGTCGAGGTGGTTTGTGGGCTCGTCAAGGATCAACAGGTGCGGCGCGGGCAAGGTGGCCAAGAGAAGCGATAGTCGCGCTTTCTGCCCGCCTGAGAGCCTTCCGACCTCGGTATCGGCCTGATCTGCGCCCAGACCGAAACCTGCCAGCCGTGCGCGCAGTTTGGCTTGCCCTTCATTTGGGCGTTCGCGGAACAGGTGGTCCAGTGGCGTTTCTTCGATCCTGAGTTCATCCACCTGATGCTGGGCAAAGAAGCCGATCCGCAGTTTGTTGGATGTGACCATTTTTCCGCGCGCCACCGCTAAGCGGTTGGACAGCATCTTGGACAGGGTCGATTTGCCTTCGCCGTTCCGCCCCAAAAGCGCGATCCGGTCGTCTTGGTCGATCCGCAGGTTCAGATCATGCAGCACGATATAGTTGCCGTACCCCACGGCGGCCCCTTCGGTTGCGATGATGGGGGGTGAGAGTTCTTCGGGTTCGGGGAAGGTGAAGACGGTGCGCGCGGCATCCTCGGGGGCGCGGATCGTTTCCATTTTTTCGAGCATTTTGACGCGAGACTGCGCCTGTTTCGCCTTAGACGCCTTGGCTTTGAAGCGGTCGACAAAAGCCTGCAGGTGTTCGCGCTGTGCGGCCTGTTTCTTGGCTGCTGCCGCTTGCACCGCCCGTTTGGCCGCCCGTTGTTTGGCGAAGCTGTCGTAAGGCCCTGTATAGTAGGTGAGGTTCTTGTCTTCGAGGTGAAGGATCCCGCCCACGGACCGGTTGAGAAGTTCCCGGTCGTGGCTGACGATCAGCACGGTGTGGGGATATTTGACCAGATAAGCCTCAAGCCAGAGTGCCCCTTCAAGGTCGAGGTAGTTTGTGGGTTCGTCCAAGAGCAGGAGGTCAGGTTCCGAAAACAGCACCGCTGCGAGGGCCACGCGCATGCGCCAGCCGCCAGAAAAGGCAGAGCAGGGCATTTTCTGTTCGTCATGGGTGAACCCGAGACCACGCAGGATGGTCGCGGCCCGCGCCTCTGCCGACCACGCATCGATGTCTGCAAGGCGGGTCTGGACCTCGGCGATGCGGGCAGGGTCGGTGGCTGTCTCGGCCTCTGCCAGCAGCTCTGCCCGCTCGGTGTCTGCGGCAAGCACTGTATCGATCAGGCTGACCTCATTGCCCGGCACCTCTTGGCTGACACCGCCAATTTTCCAGCCCTTTGGCAGGTTTACCGTGCCTGTATCCAGCACCATCTCGCCGCGGATGACCTTGAAAAGCGTCGTCTTGCCGGACCCGTTGCGCCCCACAAGGCCGACCTTGTGGCCTGTAGGAATGGTGACAGAGGCGTTTTCGACCAATGTCCGGCCTTCGATCGAATAGGTGATGTCTGAAATCTTGAGCATATCTGGCGCTATGATGGATCGCCTGTGCGGGGTCAATGCGGGTTTTGCAGCTTGAGGATGGCATTGCTGTTTTGAACGGGCTAGCAGTAGCCGATGGACACACAACGCACGATCGCTTTGGCCACGGCCCTTGTGTTTTTGACCGGCAGTCTTTGGGGGCTTTACTGGCTGCCGGTGCGGGCTGTTGCGGCACAAGGATTGACGGGCGTGTGGGGAACGGTCGCGATTGTTGCCGCAGGTGCCCTGGTCATGGCCCCCATTGCATGGCGGGGCCGGCGTGCATTTGCAGGGGCGGACCTTTGGGGGATTGCGGCGACCGGCCTGGGTGGCTTTGCCTTTGTCCTTTATTCGGTCAGCTTTCTTTATGGTCAGGTGGCCGTTGTCGTCATCCTGTTCTTTCTGACACCGGTCTGGAGTACCCTGCTTGGGTGGTGGTTGATGGGGTGGCCGATCACGCGGATGCGCGTTGCGGTTCTGATCACGGGGCTTGTGGGGCTCTTGATCATGCTAGGGGGCGAAGGGGTTGCGCCGATCCCGCGCAGTGTGGGGGAATGGCTGGGGCTGGCGTCGGGGTTTTGCTGGGCTGTCGCCAGCATTGGCATACGGGTGAAATCGGTTCCACCAGCACCGCAAAGCGCTTTTGTGTTTGCATTGGGTGCTTTGATCTGTGGCACGTTCATGGCTTTGATCATGGATGGTCTGCCCGATCTGGCGGAGGTGACGCACCCTTTGCGCCTTGCAGGGCTGGTTGCGGTCACGGGAGGCTTTTGGTGGGCTGTCTTTATCGTCAGCCTTATGTGGGCTGCCCCGCGTCTTGATCCGGCGCGCGTTGGTATCTTGCTGATGGCCGAAGTGCTGGTTGCGGCCGTTTCGGCGGCATGGCTGATCGGAGAGCATCTGAGCGTTGCACAACTGACAGGCGGCGGTTTGGTTTTGCTGGCCGGTGTGCTGGAGTTGCTGCCAGTGCCGCGCAAGGCAGAGCGGCCAGCGCGCAGCGGCGACAATTGATGGGTTTTCATGGGGCCGCCTGCGTGTTAGGGCGCGCGCATCAGTTCACTGGGCGATCCGCCCCACCGCAAACAAGAGGCTCTCATGGCTATCCAGCGTACATTCTCGATCATCAAACCAGACGCCACAAAGCGTAACCTAACTGGTCAAATCGTTGCAAAATTCGAAGAGGCCGGCCTGCGCGTCGTCGCCTCCAAGCGCATCCAACTGACACTGGCGCAAGCCCAGCAGTTCTACGGCGTTCACAAGGACCGTCCGTTCTTTGGCGAGCTTTGCGAATTCATGATCTCTGAGCCAAT
>CAYLMZ010000151.1:0-4138 GCA_964385035.1 uncultured Loktanella sp. | reverse complement strand
ACGGCAAGAAGGTGAACATTCCTTCCTACCGCGTCAAAGAAGGCGACGTGATCGAAGTCCGTCAGAAATCCAAGCAGATGGAAATGGTTCTTGTGGCGTCTCAGTTGCCAGAGCGTGATGTGCCTGACTTCATGGAAGTTGATCACTCCAAGATGACAGCGACTTTCGTGCGCACACCAGGTCTGGGCGATGTCCCATATCCGGTCACGATGGAACCAAACCTCGTCGTCGAATTCTACGCGAAGAACTAATCAGTTCTTCAAACCCTGAATTGGCTTTGGCCGCTCCGAAGGGGGCGGCCTTTGTCGTTTAAGGGCCTTCGCTTGCGGCGATTGTGTCGCGCGGCACCTTCGTACTGGTCACGCCAATGACCGGGCGCTAGAAAGTGCCAGAGACTGAAGAAATGGATCAAGCATGGCCAGTGAAATTCAACCACAACCGGGCATTCTGGACATCGCGCTTTATCAAGGCGGGGCATCCAAACTGGATGGCGTGAGCAACGTGCTGAAGCTGTCGTCCAATGAAAACCCTTTGGGACCTTCCGATGCTGCCAGAGAGGCTGTGGTGCGTGCGTCGCATGACCTGCACCGTTATCCCTCGACTGATCATGCAAGCTTGCGTGCGGCCATTGCAGAGGTCTGGTCTGTTGATCCTGCTCGCGTGGTTTGCGGAAATGGATCGGGCGAAATCCTCAAGCTTCTTGCCGAGGGCTACGCCGGGCCGGGCGACGAGATCATCTACACCGAACACGGGTTTTCGATGTATCCGATCTATGCCAGTTCGGTTGGTGCTACGTCTGTCGTCGTGGGCGAAAACGACCGCGTCGTTGATGTGGATGCGATCCTTGGTGCTTGCACCAAAAACACAAAACTGGTGTTTCTTGCCAATCCTGCCAATCCCACCGGCACAATGGTCGGGGCAGGCGAGGTCGCGCGTTTGGCGGAAGGATTGCCGCCTCAAGCCTTGTTGGTCCTTGATGGCGCATATGCTGAATTTGTCGACGGATTTGATGCAGGTAAATCGCTGGTCGAGGCCCGTGACAATGTTTTCATGTCGCGGACATTTTCCAAGATTTACGGTCTGGGTGGTATGCGGATCGGCTGGGGCTACGGGCCTCAGGCGGTGATTGATGTCATCAATCGCATTCGGGGTCCGTTCAATCTGTCGGCGGCTGCGCTTGCGGCGGCCGAGGCTGCGGTGCGTGATACTGACCACACTGAAAAATGCCGGATCGAAAACGCCAAATGGCGCGATTGGCTCTCCGGAGCGCTGGCAGAGTATGGCGTGCCGTCGGATACATCCACGGCGAATTTCATTCTGGCCCGATTCACAGATGAAGCCGAGGCGACCGCATGCGACGAGCACCTCAAGTCTGAAGGGATCATCGTGCGCAAGGTTGCGGGCTACGGCCTGCCGAATTGTTTGCGCATCACAGTGGGTGACGAAGCTGCCTGTCGCCGTGTGGCCCATGCTGTCGGAAAATTCAAAGGAGCGCTCTGATGGCGCAAATATACAACCGCGTGGCTTTGATCGGTCTGGGCCTCATTGCTTCATCCATGGTCCATGCCATGCGCCGCGCCGGTCTCGCTGGAGAGATTGTTGGATACGCGCGCTCTGCCGAAACCCGCCAGATCGCACGCGATATCAATCTTTGTGACCACGTAGCAGAAAGCGCTGCCGAGGCTGTGAGGGATGCGGATCTTGTCGTGCTTTGTGTCCCGGTTGGGGCCATGGGCGCCGTCGCCATTGAAATTGGACCCGTCCTGAAGCCGGGGGCCACCGTCAGCGACGTGGGCTCGGTCAAGGCTGCGGTGATTGATGCGGTAGGGCCGCATATCCCGGAGGGTGTTCATTTCATTCCTGCGCACCCGCTTGCAGGAACAGAACATTCCGGACCCCGGTCAGGGTTCGCGGAGCTGTTTGATAATCGTTATACGATCATTGTGCCGGCACAAGGCTCTGATCCTGCGGCAGTGAAGGCGCTGGATGCGCTGTGGCGTGGCATGGGTGCATTGACTGAAGAAATGGACGCCGAACATCATGACCGCGTGTTGGCTGTCACCTCACACACGCCGCACCTGATCGCCTATACGATGGTGGGTGTTGCTGATGATCTGCGCCGTGTGACCGATAGCGAAGTCATCAAATACTCCGCAGCCGGATTTCGGGACTTCACCCGAATTGCAGCCTCCGATCCGGTGATGTGGCGCGATGTGTTCCTGAGCAACAAAGATGCCACGCTTGAGATACTGGGCCGCTTTACGGAAGAACTTTTCGCGTTGCAGCGCGCGATCAGGCAGGGTGACGGTGATCATCTTCATGACTACTTTACCCGCACCCGCGCCATCCGGCGGGGGATCATTGAGGCGGGCCAAGATACGGACGCGCCAAACTTTGGCCGTGCGCCGGGTCGCAAGGAGTGATGCGCCGTGCGCTCGGCCTGATCATGCTTGTGCTGGCCACGGCGGCCAGCGCGCAGGATATCCGACCAATTGCGCGCGGCAGCGCAGAGGCCACCATTTCCGCACCACAGACCCGGCCCTCGGTGCGACCAAGCGGGCTTGCTGACGCGCCTCGTTTTCAGCCCAGTCAGCTCGCCGTCCTGCAATCCATGCGGCCTGTGTTGCGTCCTGCGACCGTCGAAGCCGCCGGCATTGCCAGAAGAGAGGCCTTGCGACGTGGTCAGGTTTGCGGTGATCCGGGCATTCAGGGGCGCGAGGTCGGCACCGTCCAGGGACGCGGTGCATGCGGGATCGATCAAGGCGTTCTTGTCCGCTCTGTTGCGGGGGTTGCGTTGCGGTCCAATGCAACGATAGACTGCCCAACGGCGCGCGCCCTCAAGACATGGGTAGAACGCGGTGTCTTGCCGGCGGTCGGGAATGAAGGGGGCGGTGTTGCCTCGCTCCGTGTCGTCTCTCACTACGCGTGCCGGACCCGCAACAACCAGCCTGGCGCGCGTCTGTCAGAGCATTCATTCGGACGTGCGATCGATATTGCCGGAATTGGCTTGCGCGACGGATCTGAAATGACGTTGCTCACAGATTGGAATTCTGCCGAAGACGGGGCGCAGTTGCGCCAGATGTGGCGCGCGGCCTGTGGACCCTTCGGGACGGTGCTTGGCCCGGAAGCCAACCGTTTCCACCGCGATCATTTTCATTTTGATACTGCGCGCTATCGCAGTGGGCCTTTTTGCCGGTAAAGATTGTGCGAGCTTGTATGCCTGCCGAGGTATTTGCATCAGCCGTCGGTGCCGCCTCCGGCGGGAGTGTTTTGGGCAAAATGATAAGATGGTCAGTCTTTACCCCGCCAACGTCCCCCCCTATAAGCCGCCGCATGATGTGGCAGATGATCATAAGCATTATTTGCCCGGCGGTCTGAAAACACGACCTGCCGGGAAAAGGTGTCTGCGCCCGCGCACCGACCAATCATGATATCTGAATGCCAATATAAGGACGCCCGAGATGTGCGCCGACACTCCTGAATACAAACATACCTTGAACCTGCCCCGCACCGATTTTCCGATGCGTGCGGGCCTGCCCAAGCGCGAACCGGAATGGCTCGCACGTTGGGAAAAGATCGGGGTCTATGACCGCCTCCGCGACAAGGCTGATGGCCGTCCATCCTTTACGCTGCATGATGGCCCGCCTTACGCTAACGGCAACCTACATATCGGCCACGCGCTGAACAAGATCCTGAAGGATATGGTTGTCCGTTCACAGCAAATGATGGGAAAGGATGCACGTTACATCCCCGGTTGGGACTGTCACGGTTTGCCAATCGAGTGGAAGATTGAAGAGCAGTATCGCGCAAAAGGGCGAGACAAGGACGACGTGAACGTCGTCGATTTCCGTCAGGAATGCCGCAAGTTTGCCGAAGGCTGGGTCGACATTCAGCGCGAGGAATTCAAACGTCTGGGTATCACCGGCAACTGGGCCGATCCCTATCTGACAATGAACTTTCATGCAGAGCGCGTGATTGCTGAGGAATTCCAGAAGTTCCTGATGAACGGGACGCTTTATCAAGGCTCAAAACCAGTGATGTGGTCGCCTGTTGAGAAAACCGCCCTTGCCGAGGCCGAGGTCGAGTATCACGACCGGCAGACCGACGCGATCTGGGTTCGTTTTCCTGTTGTCCCGAC
>CAYLMZ010000150.1:0-4432 GCA_964385035.1 uncultured Loktanella sp. | reverse complement strand
TTGAAGGCACCATCGCCGATGACCCAGTTCTCGGCGTTATCAAAGACAATTTGCAGCGACGTGAATATTTCAACGTCATTGTTGAAGTTCGGGCCACGCGTCAGGCCAGTCGTCTGCATGTAGCCAAGGACACCAAACTCGCTGCCAAGATCAGAATCTTCTTCTCTGCCAGCTGCGAAAATATTCATCTGACCGCCTGAGTCCACGCGCTCAAACTCAATGTTAGCCACCGAAGCCCAGGTGGTGAACGCAAGCTCCATCGCGGTTTCGAACGCGGCAAGCGCAGCAGCAGAGGTCAAACCATTTATCCCCGACAAGTTCATCGAATAGGTGACAACATTCCCAGAGCTGCCCAGCTGATCAGTGCCCCACTTGATCGCCCTGTCACCATTTGGCCCCAGAAAGGCAAAGGGCGCACCGGGTGTCCCCATAACAGCGCGATCCCCGCCAGCTTGGTTCACATCACCTGTATCCCCTACCTGTGCATGGCAGGTCCGGATTCCGCAAATGACACACATGTCGAGTATTCCTATTCAATGAGCGAGTGGTGGTCGTGGTTTGATTCTGGAATAGAGCAACATATCGCCATGATTATGGCAAAGTGGCGGCAGTCCGTTGTCAGCGATTAATCGCTTAGATCGCCTTTTAGATTACACCGGCATCGCTGTCGTCTGGCGCACCGTGCGCAGCGCAAAAGAAGACTGCATTTGCGCCACTCCCGGCAGGGTGGCAAGGTATCTGCGGTGGATGCGGGCGAAGTCCTCGGTGTCGCCTGCAACAACTTTCAACAAATAATCGGCGGTCCCCGCCATCAGATGGCATTCCAGAACATCCGGCACCCTTGCGACGGCCTTTTCAAATGCATCCAGAACCTCGTCCGCCTGACCGCTCAGAGTGATTTCTACAAACACAGTCGTCGGGCGCCCCACCTTTCGGGGGTTCAACAACGCCACATAGTCGCGAATGAACCCGTCTTTTTCGAGCCGCTGGACTCGCCTATGACACGCCGATGGGGAAAGGTTCGCCTTTTCAGACAGCTCCGCATTCGACATACGGCCTTTCTTTTGCAGCATCTCAAGGATTCTGCGATCAATGCTATCAAGTTCCATGGACGCAAAATCCTTCGATCAATTCTATCTTTTGTGCATGTTTCTACGAAACTTTATCCGGAAACCCAAGATACATCCCGATGAAATTGCAAACGAAGGCAACGAAGCTGTGCTTAAGGGAGAAGGAGGACTCAACATGCACATCGGTTGCCCAAAAGAAATCAAACCGCAGGAATTTCGCGTTGGCATGACACCTAACGCCGCCCGCGAGGCCGTGGGCCACGGCCATAAAGTCACAATCGAGACCGGCGCAGGTGCCGGAGCAGGCTTTACCGACGACGACTACATCGCCGCCGGCGCGCAGATTGCGGGCACAGCGGCAGATGTGTTTGCCAGCGCAGACATGATCGTAAAAGTGAAGGAACCACAGGCGGTAGAGCGCAAGATGCTGCGTGAGGGGCAGATCCTGTTCACCTACCTGCACCTTGCCCCCGATCCCGAACAGACCAAAGACCTGCTTGCGTCCGGCGCAACCTGTATCGCCTATGAAACAGTAACAGATGCACGCGGCGGGCTGCCCTTGCTTGCGCCAATGTCCGAAGTGGCCGGCCGGTTGTCCCCGCAGGTGGGCGCATGGACGCTGCAAAAGGCAAACGGCGGTCGCGGTGTTCTGATGGGCGGTGTGCCCGGTGTGGGACCGGCCAAGGTGGTCGTCATCGGCGGCGGCGTTGTGGGTACACATGCCGCAAGGGTCGCCGCAGGCATGGGCGCGGATGTAACCGTGCTCGACCGGTCACTGGCGCGCTTGCGCTACCTTGATGACACTTTCGCAGGTGTCTTCAAGAACAGCTACGCCAGTGCAGGCAATACCATCGAATTGGCACGCGAAGCGGACCTGATTGTCGGAGCTGTCCTGATCCCGGGTGCAGCAGCACCCAAGCTGATCTCAAAGGCACAACTGTCCGAACTCAAGCCCGGCGCGGCTCTTGTGGACGTGGCCATCGACCAAGGCGGATGCTTTGAGACATCACGGGCCACCACACACGAAGACCCAATCTATGACGTTGACGGGATCATGCACTACTGCGTGGCAAACATGCCGGGCGCAGTGGCGCGGACCTCGACCATCGCGCTTGGAAACGCGACGATGCCGTTCATGCTGGCCTTAGCGGACAAAGGCTGGCGGCAGGCCTGCGAGGACGATCCCCATTTGCTGAACGGCCTGAACGTGCATGCTGGGCAGTTGACCTATTATGCCGTGGGCAAGGCGCTTGGTATCGACGTCATATCGCCTTCACTGGCGCTGAAGGCGTAAGCACCAAATCCGCGCTGTGGCCCATGACCGGGCCGCAGCCATCCTTAACAACTCCGCGCCAAGAGCAAGACCCATTTCCCGCCTGACTGACCAAGACCGAATTGGGTATAGTCGCTGACCAGCATATTGCGCCGATGTCCGGGCGAGCCTTTCCAGGCCTCAATCACTTCTGCTTCGCTCTGTTGGCCGTCGGCAATATTTTCAGCACCTGCTAGCATAAAGCATCCACCTGCTCGGGCACGCTCCACGAACGTGTCGCCGTTGGGACCGCCCGGAGAGTCATGCGAAAAGAACCCGCGGGCCGCCATGTCGCGGGCATGGGCCAAAGCCGCGCGATCCAGAGAGGCAACGCGCACCACAGTACCTTCCCCTTGCGACGCGCGAAAATTGTTGAGCAAGCCCGAAAAACCCTCTCCCGCGGTTTCGCTCGGCTGTGTGACCGCACGACTGGGCGCCTCACCGGGGCCGCTTGCTTGGACGCAGGCAGCAAGCAGGAGGGCTACGGCTATCAAAAGAGAGGGTTTCATCATCGCGTCAACTTTCGTCAAAAATTCTTTGGCATCTTCAACCACCTTAATCTTGAGGCACAGCACGGCGCCAGTGCGGCATGACTACTCGGCGATTTTCCACAAAAAAGGCCCGCCAATTTGGCGGGCCTCTTCTAAAATCTTGAGCCTGATTTAGCTCTGCGCCTTCAGCGCGTCACGAATCTCGGCCAGCAACTCTTCGGTTGTGGGGCCTTTTGGCGCCTCTGGCTTGGCCTCTTCCTCGGCTGCTGCGGCATCTTTGATCTTGTTGACGCTACGGACCAGCATGAACACGACAAAAGCAATGATCAGAAAGTTGATGATCGCCATGATGAAAGCGCCATAAGCAAAGATCGAGGCACCAGCCTCGCGCGCGGCTTCAAGGCTCGCACCTTCTGGCACGTCTCCGGCCAGCACTGCGTAGTTGTTAGTAAAGTCCACACCCCCGGACACCAGACCGATGATCGGGTTGATCAGATCACCCACCAGCGATGTGACAATCGCGGTAAAGGCCGCACCAATGATGATACCAACGGCCATATCCATGACATTGCCCTTGGCGATAAAAGTTTTGAATTCGTTAAGCATTGTGTTCCCCACGTTTGTTCGCACACGCGCATGGATCTTTCGCCCCTTTGCGCGCCTGCGCACAGTGTTAACGGCTGGTTCACACAGTGGCACGGGTTTTATTTCAGAATCTTCCCCTTAGGTGGAAACCTACCGATAGACGCAAAGGAATTGCACAATGGCCGACCTCTCTGCCTTCCCGATCACCACCCGCTGGCCCGCCCAAGACCCATCAGTCATCCAGCTTTATTCGTACCCCACACCCAACGGCGTCAAAGTCTCGATCGCTTTGGAAGAAATGGGGCTGGCCTATGAGCCGCACCTCGTCACACTCTCCGACAGCGATGTCAAAAGCGATGCATTCCTGTCGCTGAACCCCAACAACAAGATCCCCGCAATCATCGACCCCAACGGGCCGGATGGGGCGCCGATTGGCCTTTTCGAAAGCGGGGCGATCCTGCTTTATCTGGCCGAGAAATCAGGCAAGTTCATCGGCGCAAATGCCACTGAGAAAGCCAAGATCACTCAATGGCTGATGTTCCAGATGGGCGGGCTTGGTCCGATGCTGGGGCAGATGGGTTTCTTCTGGAAGTTCGCAGGCAAAGACATCGAAGACGAACGGCCGCGCAACCGCTACCGCGACGAAGCGATCCGTTTGTTGAATGTTCTGGACAAAGAGCTGGAAGGCAAAGACTGGATCGCGGGCGACTATTCGATCGCGGATATGGCGATTGCACCATGGATCAACGCGCTGGAGTTCTACGGCACCAAAGACGCGGTAGGCTACCACGACCTCAAGAACGTCCCGGCCTACGTAGAGCGGTTCTATGCGCGTCCTGCGGTCGAGAAAGCCAAGCGGATCCCCGATCCGTCGTAAGACTGATACCGCAAAGCCGTCTGAGGGCGGCTTTGCGGACAAATCTGCCGTTTGATTTCTTGCGAGGAACGTCCGCTTCTCGGCACCGCTTGTCCAG
>CAYLMZ010000149.1:0-4518 GCA_964385035.1 uncultured Loktanella sp. | reverse complement strand
AGTGTAGCGGAGCCGGAGAAGCTTACGCCTGCGTGGCCGTCAGCAGCAGCTGCGCCAGCGAAGGCGACCAGTGCTGTTGTTGTAAGAAGGATGCTTTTCATCGATATTTTCCCTCGTGGTTATGCATTCCCAAGAATGCCAGTTTTCCTAGCATTGCGGTGTAACTGCGCCTATCGCGCGGAAGTCTCAAGGGAAATAAGGCGCTTTTGAGGTGCTTGCCTGCGATTGATGCATCAAGGACACACAAATTTTTCATACATGACTTCAGGTGGAAATCGCCCTATTTCAGCCCGAAACACACCGTGACCCTTATTTTAGAGGAACAACTCATGTCGCTTGCAGAGATTCGTGGCAAAATCGCGAAAGCCTGTGATGAGGCAGGCCGGGATCCGGCGGATGTCAGCCTGATTGCGGTGTCGAAAGTCCAGCCGAATGAACGAGTGGCCGCCGTTCTGGACGAAGGGCATCGTGTCTTTGGAGAGAACAAAGTGCAGGAAGCCGCCGGGAAATGGCCCGATTTTCGCGCGCAATATGCGGGAATCACCCTGCATTTGATCGGCCCGCTGCAAACCAACAAGGTCAAACAGGCGATGCAACTGGCCGATGCGATCCATACTGTGGATCGTCCCAAGCTCGCCAAGTCCATAGCGCGGCATGCCCAGGACCTCGGCGCATGCCCGGATCTGTTCATACAGGTCAACACCGGCGAAGAGCCGCAAAAGTCGGGTGTGCTGCCTGCTGACGCAGATGACTTTATCGCTGAGGTGCGTGCACTTGATCTGCCTGTGAAGGGTTTGATGTGCATTCCGCCTGTAGATGAAGAGCCGTCGCTGCATTTTGCGCTGCTGGCCAAGATTGCTGCCCGCAACGGGCTTTCCGGCCTTTCGATGGGGATGAGTAGCGATTTCGAGCGTGCCATTGCTTTGGGTGCCACACACATCCGGGTTGGTTCTGCCATATTTGGCGATCGCGTCTACGCGTGAGTGATGTCTACGCGCCACCTCAGGACCCTCTGGTTATCCTGCATGAAGACCACGAAGTCTTGTTGGTGGATAAGCCCAGCGGTTTACTGTCAGTGCCCGGCAAAGGTGAGCACCTCTCTGATTGCCTAATCGCCCGCGTGCAGGCTGTCTTTCCAACGGCATTGCTTGTTCATCGGTTGGACCGCGATACGTCCGGGGTGATGATCTTTGCCTTGACCCCCCATGCGCAGCGCCACCTTGGGCTGCAATTTGAAAAGCGTCAGACCAAGAAAACCTATGTTGCCCGCGTTTGGGGCGAAATGGCCGACAAGACTGGCACTGTCGATCTGCCGTTAATCGTGGATTGGCCTAATCGCCCAAAGCAGATGGTCGATCATGAGAATGGCAAGCAAGCCGTCACGGATTGGCGTGTCGTTCGCGCCAAGAACGGCGAGACGCGCATACGCCTGATGCCTAAGACGGGACGATCCCATCAGTTGCGTGTGCATATGTTGGCGATTGGCCACCCTATTCTGGGTGATCCGTTTTACGCCACCGGGCCTGCGAGACAGCATCCACGCTTGATGTTGCATTCCGAGACCTTGCAATTCCGTCACCCCGATGGGGGGCAGGGAATGCGGATCACGGCCAAGGCGCCCTTTTAGCGCATGTATTGTCATTGGTGGCTCCCGCCGGAGCCTCCGGCGGGAGTTTTTGGGCCAAGATGAAGTTTAGGCCGCAGCTTTCTGAGAGACAAAGCGCGCGATTGCATCAATCTCGGCTTGTACAATTTCATGGCCGCCACCGTGCCAGATGGTTGTGGTCTCGGCCCCTTGCGCGGACAGGTAGGCAGACAGGCTCTGAGTCAGTGGCGCAGGGCAGATCGGGTCGCGTTCACCAGCCGTGATAAGAATGCGCTTGCCGGCAAGTCCCGGCTGAGGGTCCGGTGACCACGGGATCAGCGGATGCATCAGGACCATTTCGTCGATCAGGTCAGGATGGGTGAGCGCCACAGATGCCAAAATATTGGCACCATTGGAGTACCCTAGCCCGATCACCCGTGTCGCCTTAGTCTTTGCTTTTTCGCTCCGAATGAAGGCCGCCATTGCATCGGTGCGCTTTGCCAGATCGTCCATGTCGTAAACGCCCTCGCCGGTGCGCTTGAAATAGCGCAGCGCCCCGAACTCAGAAACATCGCCGCGGGGAGAGGTTACATGGGCATTAGCCATAATGTCTTCGGCCAATCCGTGAAACTGGGCCTCTGTTCCACCTGTCCCATGGAAGGTGAGGAACAGCGGTGCTTCCGCTGCTCCTTTGGTACGTTTTGCTGTATATGGCATCTTAGCCCTCCAACGGTTGGAGGTAGCTTTCGAGCCGCGCGCGCAGATGCTCGTGTTGGCTGGGCAGTTTGAGCGCTTCACCCAAGTGTGCGGTATCTTCGTCGCGGTCAAAGCCGGGTTCGTTTGTGGCAACCTCAAACAAGACGCCACCGGGTGTCCGGAAGTAGATCGCATAGAAATAATCTCGATCGATAACAGGTGTCACTTGATACCCGGTATCAAGTAGCGCTTCGCGAACTTCGAGCTGCCGCGCGCGGTTATCGACCGCAAAGGCGATGTGATGGACGGAGCCGGCACCTTGCGCGGCAAAGCCTGCATTTGGCAGTTCCTCGATATCGATCGTCCGCGCGTCATTGCCACCCGGCACGATGAAGCGGGTCACATTGTCTTGTGTGTCCAGCTTTTCATAGCCCATGAATTTCAGCAGTTCCGCGCTGGCGCCCGCATCTTTGAGGCGCATGTCAGTCGAATGGAAACCACGGATTCCCATTTCGGCGCTGACACCGTTGCCTGTCCATGGCGTGCGGTCATCATCGCTTTCGATAAGCGCAAATTGGTCGCCATCGGGGCCATCAAACAGAACCCGCTTTTCGCCAAAGCGCGTATCTTGTGCAACGCCCTCCACCTCAAATGTGGCCAGCCGGTCAAGCCACGCTTGCGACGTTCCGGTTGGGACGCTGAATGCGGTGCGTCCGACCTCACCTACGCCCTTGCCGCCGCGCCCCGCGTTCGGGAAGGGGAAATAGGTCATGACGGTGCCGGGCGATCCGGCTTCGTCACCATAGTAGAGGTGGTAGACGTCTGGCGCGTCGAAGTTCACCGTTTTCTTTACCCGGCGCAGGCCGAGTACATTGGTGAAAAACGCATTGTTCATGCGGGCGTCACTGGCCAAAGACGTGACGTGGTGAAGGCCTTTGATTTGGGTCAGCATATCGCTCTCCTTTTCCTTTGGAGAACAGATATCATTTTCGCGACAGCACTAAACGCAGACAGGCGCACCTATTTGGTGCGCCTGTGCACGTGAGATTATTCAGCGGCCCAGCCAGAGATCGCCTTGACCTCAAGGAATTCCTCGATGCCCCAGACGCCGCCCTCTCGTGCCCGGCCCGACATCTTCATGCCGCCAAAAGGTGAACCGGCGGCACGGTCCTGACCGTTCATTTCGATCATGCCCGCTTTGAGCGCCAAAGACATGCGATTGCGACGCGCCCCGTCTTGGGTTTGAACGTAGTTTGTGAGGCCATAAGGCGTATCGTTGGCGATTTGGATTGCGTCCGCTTCATCATCAAACGGGATGATTGACAGCACAGGGCCAAAGATCTCTTCCTGTGCGATCCGCATGTCGTTGCTGACGTCAGCAAAGACCGTTGGGCGGACGTAGTAACCCTTGTTCATGCCTTCAGGCAGTCCGGGACCACCTGCCACCAAGCGCGCGCCTTCGTTGATGCCGACTTCGATCATCTCTTGGATCTTGGTCCATTGGGTCTTGTTGACGACAGGTCCGATATGACGACCAGCTTCAGACGCCGGACCGACCTTGATGCTTCGTGCGATCTCTGCCGCCTTTTCCACCGTTTCATCATAGATTGACCGCTCGACCAACATGCGGGTCGGAGCGTTGCAAGACTGGCCCGAGTTGTTCATGCAGTGGATGACACCGCGTTTGACGGCCTTTTCGTCGGCATCAGCAAAGATGACGTTGGCACCCTTCCCGCCAAGTTCCAGCGTTACGCGCTTAAGTGTCTCTGCCGCTGCGGCCGAGATCGCTTTACCAGCACGGGTAGAGCCGGTGAAGCTGATCATCGCCACATCAGCGTGGGTCGACAGTTGATTGCCCACGCCAACACCATCACCGTTCACAAGGTTGAACACACCAGCCGGAACACCTGCATCATGCACGAATTCTGCAAAAAGGAGCGAAGAAAGCGGCGCCTCTTCCGACGGCTTCAGCACCATCGTGCAACCTGCCAACAGGGCAGGGATCACTTTGAGCGTGACCTGATTCATCGGCCAGTTCCACGGGGTGATCAGGCCGACAACGCCGATCGGTTCCATTGCGATCCGGTCATTTGGGGCATGAGGCCCAAGCGGGCGCACCCATTCAATTTCTTTGAACGCCTCAAGCGAGTTTTCCAGATGCCAAGGCAGGCAAGGCGCCTGACTTGAGCGGGCCATATCAATCGGCGCGCCCATCTCGATGCTGATCGCTTCGGCCA
>CAYLMZ010000148.1:0-4615 GCA_964385035.1 uncultured Loktanella sp. | reverse complement strand
TGCCCGATGGCAATCAGAATATCTTCGGCCCAAAAGAACGGGATCGTCACCACAAGGCCGTAGATTATGGACAACCACATGCCCATGCGTGTGACACGGCGGGCGCGTACCTCGTCGCTTTCCTCAGCCGCTTCGGCGACCAGCGGTGTCACCGCCTGACTAAAGCCGGCACCGACAATAAAGATCACAAAAAACATGGTCGAGGCGATCGTCACGGCAGCCAAAGCCGTCACATCATACCAGCCCAGCATGATCGTATCGGTCATGTGGATCGCAAACTGCGCGACATTCGACAGGATCAAGGGCAAGCCCAGCTTCCAGATCGCGCGCGCATGTTGAGGATATGTCAAAGCCGTCGTTTCCATAGCCTCAGCCTTATGCCCAAAAAATGGGCGGGTCTAGGCTCAGATACTGCGCAACACCAATTGGCCCGCAACAAGAACAACCAAGGCGCCCACCAACACTTCGGCCCACGCCAAAGTCCGGGCCACACGGGCAGAGCCGACAAGCGTCAGCGTGCTCTCGCGCAAGCCAACAGCGGCAAAGGCCACAAGGACAGTGACACTCGCCGTGCCTGCGCCCATGACAAAGGCGCCGATAATCCCGACCCAATCCAACCCGAACCGCCATGTCAGGATCAAAAGAAACAAGGCACCCGTGCAAGGGCGAACGGCGATGCTGGCAACAATAACGACAGCATCCCGCAAAGAGGTCACACCCGCAGCCTGTTCAGGTGTAGGTCCATGCGCATGCCCACAGGTGCCACAAACCGCGCCATGCCCGCTGTGGTCATGATCATGTGTATGGGCGGACCCTTGGCGATGGGCAGGCCGCAAATGGCGCACCCCGCGCACAACCAGCCAAAGCCCCACACCCGCAATCAGCGCGTAACTCAATGGGGCCAGCATCTGATCTGCCACTTCGGTCATGCGGGCACGCCCCCACCCGAAAATAAGAACCGCAGCATAGACCAGACTGACAGCCGTTGCAGCCTGCGCCAGTGACGAGGCAACAGCCAGCCCGGCCAACCGGGCGGCAGGAACACGGGTCCCTGCGCCGTAGCCGCCAATGATCAGCTTGCCATGCCCCGGCCCTGCGGCATGGACGAACCCGTAAGCAAAACAAAGCCCCCACAGCGTCGCCAAAGCCCCCGCCTCGCCCGCGCGCAAGCCCCGCAAGGCAACCGCCATCGCATTCTGGACGTCACGCTGGGCAGAAGCCGCAAGGCGGGTCAGCTGATCTATGCCTCCTGCCCCCCACAACCACAGGGCCAGAGCAGCCAGTGTGGCAATACTCAGGACGGGCCAGCGCATGTAATCTCAATCGTGTCAGCAAAGGCGTCGCCAATGGCTGGAAAATAATCATCCGGGCCCTGATCCTCAAAGCTGACACCATCCATCAGGCTTTCCGCCAAAGCATAGGCGGCATCCAGATCAGCGCGGATGATATCAATGGTGCAATCGTCACGGCCCTCCACGGTGACAGGACCAGTCAGATCGTAGGCGGTATAGAATGTGGGATCGTAAACGCGCACCACCAATGGCGCATCGGCAGCAATCTCGGCGGCGATGGGACGGGCATGACGTTCAATGAAAATACCGTCCTGATAGGTCATGGAATGGGCAAATTTCTCACCCAGCGGCAAAGGGGCCGCCAACTGGGCGACCTCAAGATCACCGTCAAACTCGGGGGGCCAGGCTGTGATCTGTTCATCCAGCAGATCCTGCTCCTGGGGGGTCAAAACCAGGTCACCATCCATGTCGATGCCCAGATCAGAGGTGACAAGCAGCGAAAAAAATTCGTCGTATTGCCAATCCAGATGCACAGCGACTTGACCGTTGTCATCAAACACGACACGGACAGAGGCCTCGACGAAAATATGCGGATGGGCGGCCCCGACTGTGGGCAGGACCGAAAGGGCCAGAAAAGAAAGAACACCGCGCATGACCCCTATCTAGCCACGCTGTAAAGCGGCGACAATGGGTGGCACAGGGACAGACATGATCCCGCCGATGGGCAACATGGATGCGACGACGCGATCAGGGACCAGGCAACTGATCTCAATCTTTGTTGCCCGCGACGGGCGCAAGCCAGCCTTGATAATGGACCATCAGCTTTTGGGTCAGCGGAGCACGCAACGCCACATCAAAATGGAAACGGTCAGCGGCCTCATATTCACACGCAATGCTGACAGGCAGACACCAACGTGGCAACGGAACAGGCCCGGCGCGGCCGGCAATCACGGGGTAATGCAGCCTGCCATCCGCAACATGCAGATCCAGCGTAAACGTCAGCGGGCCGAACCGCTCTGTCATCCGCTGACCGTCACGACGCAGGAACGATCGAAAGGCACGCCCATCAAACCGGCGAAGCCAGAGCTCGCCCCCCGCCTTGGGGGTCATCTCAACCGTCACGGGGACATCCTCTGCGGCAGGCGGAAACCGGAACAGCGCCGCCAGACACTTCGCCCAAATCGTGTCACCACGCAGTACGCGGGCGCGGCCGGCCAACACAAGGCCATCGCCTGTCCGGTGGCCCGCTTGCAAGGCATCAGGCAACAGCGAGAAATCATCACCCATATGGCGCATGAATAAAGAGGGCTCAGAGTTGTGTTTCATGCAGCGTCACCTAGCGCCCACCAGACAGGCGTAAAGCGCGAGCGCCCCTTCATCTTGGCCAAAAAACTCCCGCCGGAGGCACCCGCCATCTCAGCCAAAGATCAGGCCCCGATGCTTCTGACGCAAGGGAGGGGCTAGGCCAACTCTGCCCGCCAGCTGTGCTGCGGCTTGAACCCAACAAGGCGCTTGGCTTTGTCGATTGCGTAGAAAGTCTCGTCAGGGCGCATATGGCGTTTCACAGGAACGCCCTGATAGAAACGGGCAATGACCTCGTCGGTGGAGATGGCCACTGACAGATCGTCATTGGCCACGTTGAACACCTCATAGCCCAAGCCATCCTTCTTCAGGCAGCATGCAACCATATGACCCAGATCACGGGCGTCGATATAGGCAAAGATATTGCGACGACATGCGTCAGGATGGGCGACGAAGTGGGGGAACATCTCACGGTATTCATGCGGCTCGATCACATGATTGATACGCAACCCGTAGATATCGATGCCAGTACGGGCCTGAAACGACCGGGCCGTGGCCTCGTTACACACTTTGGACATCGCGTAGCTGTCATGGGGAACAGTGGGGTGATCCTCATCAACAGGCAGATAGGCAGGCTTGACCTCGCCTTGGGCAAAGCAGACGCCATATGTCGTCTCGGACGACGCAAAGATAACCTTGGGGATGCCCAGCTTCACCGCAGCCTCAATCACATTGTAGGTGGTCTGGGTGTTTTGACGAAAGCACTCCGCATCCGTGCCCAGCAGAATACGGGGCACAGCGGCAAAATGGACAACAGCGTCATAGGTGGGCACGCCGGTGTCCAAATCCGGCCAGTCAGCCATCTGGGACATGGCCCCGATCACCTGCCCTGCATCCGTCAGATCAATCAACAATTCCGGAATATCCATCCCCGAAGGCACGCGATCAGCATTCGTCACCTGATGACCCTGATCCAACAGATACTGGATGGCATGACGACCAGCCTTGCCGCTCCCTCCGGTGAAAAATACGCGCATGATGGGTCTCCTTTTGCACGCACATTAGCCTGACGAAACGCAGCCGCAAGCATTCCCCGATTGCCCCATCCCGCCGCCCCTGCCATTATAGGCGCAAACCAAAAGAACAAGAGCGGTAACCATGGCCAACGACCTTCTCTCAGGGGCGAGCCCCGACGACTACGACGCCTCCAGCATCGAAGTGCTCGAAGGGCTGGAGCCTGTGCGCAAACGCCCCGGCATGTATATCGGCGGGACGGACGAACGGGCGCTGCATCACATGGTGGCCGAAGTGCTCGACAACTCCATGGACGAAGCCGTGGCGGGTTTCGCGAACAGGATCGAAGTCGAACTCCACGCGGATTATTCCATCACCATTCGCGACAACGGGCGGGGCATCCCCATCGACCCGCATCCCAAATTCCCGGATAAATCCGCGCTCGAGGTCATCCTCTGCACCCTGCATGCGGGCGGCAAATTTTCAGGCAAAGCCTATCAAACCTCCGGCGGCCTGCACGGGGTCGGGGCCTCGGTGGTCAACGCGCTCTCTGACAGCATGGTTGTGCAAGTCGCGCGCAACAAAGAAATCTTTGAACAACGTTTTTCGCGCGGGATCCCGCTGGGGCCCGTGGCAAAGGTAGGCAGCGCGCCAAACCGGCGCGGCACCACTGTGACCTTCCACGCCGACCCCGACATCTTCGGCAGCCACCGGTTCAAGCCTGCGCGCCTCTTCAAATCGATCCGCTCCAAAGCCTATCTCTTCTCCGGCGTCGAAATCCGCTGGAAGTCCGAGATTGACGACAAGGAAACCCCGACAGAGGCCACATTCCACTTCCCCGGCGGGTTGTCAGACTACCTCAAGGAAACGCTGGGAAGCGCGACCACCTACGCCGACACGCCCTTTGCAGGAACAGTCGAGTTTCAGGACAAATTCGGCGAGCCGGGCAAAGTCGAATGGGCGATCAACTGGACGCCTGCGCGCGACGGGTTCATCCAGTCCTACTG
>CAYLMZ010000147.1:0-4631 GCA_964385035.1 uncultured Loktanella sp. | reverse complement strand
GACCCCCGGCGTGACAGGCCGGTACTCTAACCAACTGAGCTACAACCGCGCGTGGGGTGCGGCATAATCCCAGCCACAGGGGCCGTCAACGCCAAAACTTCATGTCTTGCTATTTTTTCCGGGACCGACAATTGCGTGTTCAGACTTTTATAACACTTTCGATCGCACGGTGCGTTCATCACGGCTATGCCGCCACTTTGCCATACGTTTTGCCGACACAATGCAGACGCTTTGCCGACGGGTGCAAACACCAATTTATCTTGGCGTTAAGCAGATTCGTCCAAGCACGCTCACAACGGCCAGATATGCCGTTGCGCGTACGGTAAGATTTTCGGGGGAAAGCAGTGGCGCGGTTGACGGGGCTCGAACCCGCGACCCCCGGCGTGACAGGCCGGTACTCTAACCAACTGAGCTACAACCGCGCATCTGCATCATCCGAACAAACTGTCCGAATGATGCGCTTCTAGGGGGACGCGCGGGCGGCGTCAAGCGGGCTTAACGCTCCGGCAAAGGAATAAATTCCGCATCATCCCCGGGCGGCAATTGAAAGCGACCATTTTCCCAGTCACCTGCACGCCATGCCTCTTTCGCCTCTTCGATCCGCTCTTTGCTGGAGGCCACGAAATTCCACCAGATATAGCGGTCGCCTTCCATGGTAGCGCCGCCCAACAGCATCACGCGGGCACCTTGCGGGCCAGCTGTCATGCTTACCCGGTCGCCGGGGCGAAAGACCATCATCTGACCGGCATCAAAAGTCTGACCAGCAATGTCCACAGCCCCTTCAAGGACATACGCACCGCGATCCTCATGATTGTCGGGCATGGGCATCTTGGCCCCAGCCTCAAGCACTGCATCCATATAGAACATCTCGGACGGGGTCTCGACCGGGGCACGTTCGCCATAGGCGTCCCCCATGATCAGCCGGACCTGCTTGCCCTCACCTTCGAGGATGGGCAAATCGGCTTTGGGCGCATGGATAAAGGCAGCCTCGCGATCCTCCGCCCCCTTCGGCAAGGCAATCCAGGATTGAATGCCAAAGAGGCTCTGCGGGGCTTTGAGCGCCTCACCATCCATGCGTTCTGAATGGGTGATCCCGTGGCCTGCAATCATCAGGTTCATGGCACCGGGCTCAATCCACTGATCGGTGCCCAAGCTGTCCCGGTGGTGGATCGATCCACGATGCAGATAGGTCACTGTCGCAAGCCCAATATGCGGATGCGGGCGCACGTCGATCCCCTGACCGGTCAAAAATTCCGCCGGACCCATCTGGTCAAAAAAGATAAAGGGACCAACCATTTGGCGGCGCGGCGCAGGCAAAGCACGCCGGACTTCAAATCCACCCAAATCGCGGGCGCGCGGGACGATCACGGTATCAATCGCGTCTATCGCATCACCGGTCGGGCAATCAGGATCAAGTGCAGGGTTCCAACTCATGGGTCTGTTCCTTTTGTCAGCTTTGCGTGCAATCTATACTGTGCGGTGGATAAAAGAATTCCTTAAGAAATGAGGGCATAAGTGCATCTACGCACATCAAAGCTCAAACGCCGTGAGCTTGATGCATAGGATACTTAAAAGGTTGGATAATGGTGGGTGATGAGAGACTCGAACTCCCGACATCTTCGGTGTAAACGAAGCGCTCTACCAACTGAGCTAATCACCCGACAGCGCATCGTTTAGGCCAAGTCGAATGGCGATGCAAGCGGCTGTTTGTGAGAATTTCAATGAAAGCGTCAGACAGGCGAAATCAACCTGTTGCGAGGGGTGCGACCATCACCATCGGGGCGCACTTGGGAATGGAGGAAACACTTGCGAGACGCGACTTGCCAACCTAACACCTGTGCAGGCGCGATGAACAGATGCCTACAGCTTGATTGATGGAACCCAAGGCATGACAACTGAAAATGATCACCCAACACCGGAAATCGCTGCTGAATTTGAAGGGCTGAAGGTTCCCCGTTCTCCTTACCTTCCCGAACAACGGGCGCGCCAAATCTCTCGGGGAAACTATGAAAAGCCGGAACGAAAGCTGTCCGACAAGCTCATCCAACCGGGTGACCGGGTTTTGGAAATGGGTGCAGGGATCGGCTTTGTTGGTGGGATGTCCGTGCTTCACAAAAGCGGCGCGGTGCTGCGCAGTTTTGAAGCCAACCCAGACCTGATTCCACATATCCAGTCGCTTTACCAAATCAACGGATTGGCAGACCGCGCATCGGTTGAAAACAAGCTTGTCATCGCCAACCCCGAAAGGCCCGAGACGATGACGTTTTATGTTCACGGATCGTTTCTTGGCTCTTCCGTTTACGAGGCCCGCAAGTCACGTCGGCCTAGCGTCGAGATACCGACGATCAGCTGGGATGCGGTAAAATCAGACTTTTGCCCCGACGTCGTCATTATGGATATTGAAGGCGCAGAGCGGGATTTCGTCAACCATGCCGACCTGACGGGAATCCGCGCGCTAATTATCGAATTCCACCCTGCTCTCTATGGGGAGGATGGGATCGCAGACTGCCTAAATGCTTTGAAATTCAAAGGTTTCAAACAGTTGCACCACCGTTACGAAGTCCGCAGCTTTGTCCGTGAAGCAGCAGATATCCCTCGATAGCGTTACGCCAGCACCACCTGCTCGCCATCCTTAAGGTGAAACACACAGCCCTGCCCGCCATGGGGTGAGACGCCTTTGTGGGCCTTTTCACCAATGGTCAGCGCGCGCAGAATACCACCAGTGATGCCATGGGTGACGATCACGGCAGGTCCCTCTAACGCATCAAGGAAACTGCGCACACGCGTTTTCACGGCAGCAAACCCTTCGCCGCCGGGTGCGATCTCATACTGTTTGATCAAGGGGTTTGGTCCCTCAGGCAGCGGCAGGTCGTCCCGCAACAGCCCCGACCATTCGCCAACACCAATCTCGCGCAACCGGTCATCCGTGCGGACCCAATCCGCAATCCCAGCCAAAGCGATCCCAGCCGTCTGAAAGGCGCGCCCCTGCGGGCTGGAATAAAAGCCAAAGCCTGCCAAATCCCGCCCCTTAAGGATCTCGTGCTGGCGGGCGGCATCAACCAAACCCTTTTCCGTCAAAGGCGAGTTCAACTCACCCTGCATACGGTTCTCGGCGTTCCAATAGGTCTCGCCATGGCGCAAGATGTAAAGTTCGGGATGTGACATCGGGGACGGTCGCTAGTCTGGTTGTGTCTCGGCAGCAACGCTTGCATTCTTCGGGGTGCGTAGCTTTAGGGTCAATACCGCTGCACCACCATCAAGGTCTTTCGATTTCACAACGCGCAGCTTGCCAAGGGGCGGTAAGTTCAGCTCTTTACCTTCGCGCAATGCCTCCCCGATCACAGCCATGGCGGCTTCAACAGCCGGTTTCACGTCCCGCTTTTTGAGGTTGGTGCGCGCCACGACCTCATCAAGGATCTGCGGCTTCTTGATCGGCTCTGCCGATGCTTGTGGGGCAACGGGCGACTGAGGTGCCGCCTGTGGGGTGGTTTCAGGCGTCTTCGCCGTTGTCACTGCTGTTTTTGTTGTTTTACGTGCCATTATTGCTCACCTGCTTTTGTGCGTGCCCGTCTTATTCGAACCGCCTGCACCTCAAACGTCAACCGGCGGGCAAAGAAAAAGGCGCCCCCTCAGGGACGCCTTGAACCAGTTTTCTTAGTGCGCCAGTGCGCCCGGCCCGTCACCTTGCGATTTCAGGGCGGCGGCGGCGGCTTCTTCTGCGGCCTCGTCCCATTCAATCGCATCCGGCTGCCGGACAAGCGCTTGTTCGAGCACCTCAGAGACGTGCTTGACAGGGATAATCGTCAGCCCTTCTTTCACGTTATCAGGGATCTCGGGCAAGTCTTTGGCATTATCCTGCGGGATCAGCACCGTTGTGATGCCGCCACGCAGGGCCGCCAAAAGCTTTTCCTTCAACCCACCAATTGGCATCGCATTGCCGCGCAGGGACACTTCGCCTGTCATTGCCACGTCTTTGCGCACCGGAATGCCCGTCAGAACCGAAACGATCGAGGTGACCATGGCCAGACCAGCCGATGGGCCATCCTTTGGTGTTGCCCCATCAGGGACGTGCACGTGGATGTCGATTGTATCGAACTTCGGCGGCTTCACCCCGATCTCCGGCGCGATTGAGCGCACGTAAGATGAGGCCGCATCGATGGATTCCTTCATCACATCGCCCAGCTTACCAGTGGTCTTCATCCGACCCTTACCCGGCAGGCGCAGGGCCTCAATGTTCAAAAGCTCACCGCCGACTGATGTCCAGGCCAGACCGGTAACAACTCCGACTTGATCCTCTTCCTCGGCTAGACCAAAGCGATGCTTTTCCACGCCCAAGAAGTCAGAAAGGTTTTCAGCAGTGACTTCAATCACTTCTGCCTCTTTCTTCACAATCTTGGTCACAGCTTTCCGGGCAACCTTCGCCAACTCACGCTCAAGGTTCCGCACACCAGCCTCACGGGTGTAGACCCGCACCATCGCTGTCAGCGCATCATCCGCGACCGAGAATTCCTTCTCTTTCAGGCCGTGGTTCTTCATCACCTTCGGCAACAGGTGCTGCTTTGCGATCTCGCGCTTTTCGTCCTCGGTGTAACCTGCCAGCGAGATGATCTCCATCCGGTCCAAAAGCGGCC
>CAYLMZ010000146.1:1900-4645 GCA_964385035.1 uncultured Loktanella sp. | reverse complement strand
CGTTGACATCGAAGGGGTCACTGGTTCAATCCCAGTATCGTCCACCATGAATTCATCGGGTCTTTGGCCCGCCACGTAACCCAAGGCGCAATCAGCGCGCCGCGACAGACAAGGATAAGCGCCATGAAGGTTCGCAACTCCCTCCGTTCGCTCAAGCAGCGCCACCGCGATTGCCGTATCGTGCGCCGTAAGGGCCGCGTCTATGTGATCAACAAGACGCAGCGCAAGTTCAAAGCCCGCCAGGGATAAGAACAGCGACATCGAACAGGTCAAGGCCGCTGCCCTAGGGCGCGGCCTTTTTCTTTTGCCAAAAAGACCGGTTCAGCACTGGCCAAGCCTGCATGCGAGGGGATAGCCTTTGGTGTATCCAGACTTTGTATCAAAAGGACCAAGTGCGATGACCCGCCCCAATCTGAAACTGACTGCAACTGCTGCCCTCTTGCTAGGTGCGGCCTCACCCGCAATCGCGCAGGACAATCTTTGTGGCGGTGTCGGGTCCGGTGGGATCTGGATTGGCGATGACGAAGCCAACTCTGATTTGGCGGTCGCGGATAACTTCCGCGAACAAATGGCGCTTGTTCTGGGTGGCAATGAATATGTTTCGCTTTTCACCCTGTCCGAGCCGACGTCCGTTCGTGTCGAAGCCGAGGGCCGTGGGTCCGGTGATCCGATCATTGATCTGTTGGATAACGCTGGTGGTGTCATACTTTCTGACGACGATTCTGGTGGTAACGCGGCATCCCGCGCCGAAACCTTTCTTGAGGCCGGCACCTACTGCATGGCCATGCGCAGCTATGATGGCGGCCCGATGACTGCGTTTGTCCGCATCGGCCGTGAAGAGCATGAGCCGCTCACACTGGGCATCGATACGGCGGCTGTCACTGGCGGCTTTGGAAGTTGTGCAGAAGCCACGCCTTTCGGCGCAATCGGGACAACAGCCAGTGCTTCTGCCAATGATACCCCGTTTTGGAGCTTCACACTGGATGCCCCGACCCCGATCACCATCATTGCTGAAAACGAATCCGCCGATCCCGTGATTACGCTTTATGATGCTGATGAAACCTATCTGGCCGACAATGACGACTTTGACGGGCTTAACAGCCGGCTGGACATGACGGACCCGCTCCCTGCGGGCACCTATTGTCTGGCGGTGGAAGCACTGAGCGACGACACGTTGCCGATTGCCGTTTCAATCAGCGCCTATGATGCGCAAGAAGCCTTGCTGGCGCTTTATGCCCGCGGCGAACTTGCCCCGCCATTGGATGGCTCTGTCGAGGTCACTGATCTGGGTGTCTTGCAGTCGCGTTTGCGTCAGGATGTGCAAGCCACAACGGATGTGACGTGGTTCACAATTGATGTGGAGGAAACAGGGCTTTTGGTGCTTGAAGCTATCGGGGGCGGCAACAGCGATCCGTGGCTTGTCGTCTACGACGATCTGGGACGCACGATTGGTCAGAACGATGACTACGGGGACGGGCTGGATAGCCTTGTGATGTCACGCGTTCAGGAAGGCACATATATCATCGGTGTCCGGCAATATGATGGGGGCCAAGGCCTGATCCGCCTGCTGGCTGAACGCTACGTCCGCGCGCAATAGGCCAGACAGATAGAGTCTGAATGCCCCGCCCAGCGCGGGGCATTTCATTTCAGGCGCCGGTGCATCACCTGCCAGTCTTGCCCCTTGTCTTCGACAGTGCGCAATTGCCGGAAACCTGCACGACGCATGAGCCCTGCGGCATTGATTGTCGTGGCGAACACCTCTGCGATGCCTTCGGTTTCTGCAAACTGTGTCAGATACTGCACCAGTGCTGTCCCGATCCCATGGCCACGGTGCTCAGGCGCTACGCAAAGGCCTGTGATCCACGGGCTTTCATTGCCTTTGGCCCCGAAAGACGTCCGCGACAGTGTTGCTGTCCCAACCGCTTGCCCATTGTCGCCCAGCGCGACGATGGCCGTCGGCAGACCATGGCGTTCGGCGCGCTCTGTGGCATCCTTGATTGCAAAGCCCGGACCCGTGGGCCCGTAGTGATCCTTCCAAGTCCCTGCGAGCAAGTCAGCGACCTGCGGGATTGACGCCCGCTGATCAGCCAGCAGGCAAATCCTCGGGGACCTACCTGCCAAAGGTATCGGCCAGCAAACGTGCCAGTGTCGGTTGATCGATGAACCCTGTAGCTGTCAGGTTGCGCGCTGCCTGATAGTCGCGGATGGCCCGTCGTGTTGCACCATTGAACCGCCCGTCAACCGGACCGGGGTTAAACCCCAGACTTGCAAGACGGCTTTCGATCAAGCGCCGCAGTGTAGAATTGATGTTCAAAGCGTCCTCGCGCGCTTGAGCTTGTGAATTGTCCGCTTCGGCCAAGGCGCTGCGCGCGCGGTCTGCAAAGATACCTTCGGGGTAGCGCTGCAAATAGGCCCGCGCGCCCGACGCACTGCCATTTGCCCCTGTTTCTTCCCAATAGTCGCGATCTAGCTGTTCGGCCTCTGCGCGGGCGCGTTCTTCTTCGGCCTCGATCTCTGCGGCGCGGCGGCTGGCTTGTGCATCAAGGCGATTGATCTGCTCGGTTGTCAGAAAAGAGGTCTGGGCATAGCCGTTTTGTTGCTGCCAGTTCCGGATTGCCCCCCGCGACCCTTGCCCGAAAATCCCGTCTACCCCGCGCGTGTTATACCCAAGCAGTGTCAGGTTGCGCTGAATAGCCCGTCGCTCATTTCGCGTAAGGTTCAACCCGTCTTCCGCCTGTTCGGCCA
>CAYLMZ010000146.1:443-1800 GCA_964385035.1 uncultured Loktanella sp. | reverse complement strand
CCGATCAAGACCGCAGCATCATCGGCAAAGGCCGGCAGGGTCAGGCAAGCAAGGGCGGCGGTCAGGGCAAAGTGGCGCATAGCAGTCTTTCGTCTTTCATTCGCGCAAGGGGGTATGCGCGTCTTTCCAGACAAAGCTAGGCCCCGGGGCCACTGCTATTCAATAGCGGGGATCGTTTGCGCGCCGTGCGGCGGCATTACTCCGCCGCGACCTGCCCTTCGGCTTTTTCGACTTTCACGGCTGCGAATTTGAATTCGGGGATTTTGCCGTAAGGGTCGACGGCGGGGTTGGTCAGCACGTTTGCCGCTGCTTCGACGTAGGCAAATGGCACAAAGACCATGTCTGGCGCGACCGCCCGATCCTCGCGCGCCATGATCGTGATACTGCCCCGGCGGGTCGAGAGTGTGACCATGCCACCCGGTTCGACCCCCAGCTTGCGCAGGGTAGAGGGGTGCAGCGAGCAGTTCGCCTCTGGCTCCACCGCGTCGAGCACTTTGGACCGTCGCGTCATCGACCCGGTGTGCCAATGTTCCAGCTGCCGCCCTGTCGTCATGATCATCGGGTAATCGGCATCCGGGGCCTCATCTGGTGCGATCACGCTCGCAGGCGTGAATTTCGCCCGCCCGTTTTCGCGTGGGAAGCCATCGCCAAACACGATGGGCTGACCGGGGTCTTCGGGTGAGAGTGACGGGTAGGTCACGGCGTTCTGCGCCTCGAGCCGGTCCCACGTGATGTTAGAGAGCGACTTCATCGACAGCGCCATTTCCGCAAAGACATCGGATGGATGATGATACGTCCAACCAAGGCCGAGGCGTTTGGCCAGTTCAACCGTGATCCACCAATCCTCGCGTGCGTCGCCCGGCGGTGACACCGCGGGCCTACCCATCTGCACCTGACGGTTGGTGTTGGTCACGGTTCCCGACTTTTCGGCAAAGGCAGAGGCAGGCAGGATCACGTCGGCAAAGTTTGCCGTCTCAGTGATGAAGATATCTTGCACGACGAGGTGCTTGAGTTTGGCGAGCGCGTCCCGCGCATGTTCGACATCTGGGTCCGACATCGCAGGGTTTTCGCCCAAGATATACATCCCATGAATGTTGCCTGCGTGCACGGCATCAAGGATCTCGGTAACTGTCAGACCCTTGTTGGGGTCAATCGACCCTTCTTGCCAGATCTCTTGGAACGCAGAGCGCACCCCATCGTCACCAACCGGCTGATAGTCAGGCAGGAACATCGGGATCAGGCCCGCATCGGATGCGCCTTGCACGTTGTTCTGACCGCGCAGCGGGTGCAAGCCAGCGCCCGGACGCCCCACCTTACCTGTCATCAGCGCAAGGCTGATAAGGCAGCGCGAGTTGTC
>CAYLMZ010000146.1:0-433 GCA_964385035.1 uncultured Loktanella sp. | reverse complement strand
GCTGGCTGACGCCCATGCCCCAAAAGATCATCGCAGATTTTGCACCCGCGAAAGTCCGTGCGACATCGCGCAGCACCTCTGCCTCGATCCCACAGATATTTTGCATCTTTTCGGGGGTGAAATCGGCGAGGTGCGCTTTCTCTGCTTCCCAGTTTTCGGTGTAGGCGTCGATGTATTGCTGGTCGTAAAGCCCTTCTTCGACGATCGTGTGCATGATCGCGTTGAGCATCGACACATCCGCGCCGGGGCGGAATTGCAGCATGTGGGACGCAAAGCGTTTCAGCGCCTGCCCGCGTGGGTCCATGACGATCAGCTTGCCACCGCGTTTGGTGAATTGCTTGAAATAAGTCGCGGCAACAGGGTGGTTTTCAATCGGGTTGGCCCCGATGACGATCGCCACATCCGCGTTCTCGATCTCGTTAAAGGTCGCGGT
>CAYLMZ010000145.1:0-4670 GCA_964385035.1 uncultured Loktanella sp. | reverse complement strand
ATTGCCAAATGCAAGTGGGTCTAGGTGGCCGGGAGGGCCTTCGACCGGTTCCGCAGTTGGCGCGACAGTCATCACCGCTGTAGCTGGGCCGCCGGGGATCGCTGTTGCGCGCGCGGATGCCGCTGACGCCGGATCTGCCAAAAAGCGGACAGGCGATGTTCCGTCCAAAAGCAGCTTGCGATGCAGACGTGATTCTTCGTCGCTTTCCAGAACCGAAACACCTAGCGTGATCCCTTCGGTCACATCTGTGATCGTGATCAATGCATTCGGCGCCACCGATGACAGGTCAAATGATGCCACCGGATCGGCGACAATAGTTTGTTCCTGAGCCCATATCGCATTCGCGGCGCAGGTCAGGCAGACGGCAAGTTGTAAGCTCCGCATGCCAGTTAGATGGAACAAGCAGAGGTTGCCATGCGGTGACCGGCCCCTGTTTCAAATGCGAGGTCCCCGACCAGAGACACCCCAAGGCAGAGCACGCATCGCCCAAGGGCGCCACCGCCACCGGCTTCAGAACCGCATTTGGCCGCATTCAGAATAGATGTGGTGACTGAAAAACTGATTTGCATCGTGCTTAGAAACTCGGTGAGTTCATTACCCCATCCGGCATGGCTGCGGCCAAGCGTCTGGCCTGTTCGTGGATCTATCCGCCACCATGCCAACGCAGGATCAGTGCTGCCTGAAACCGCAATGACATAGCCGCTGTTCAGATCATCCAACATGGGAAGCCTTGCAATATCGGCTACAGCCAACGCATCAAGTTCCACAGGATCGGTAAGCAACGACAGGCTACTCTCGGTCGCGAGCAATGTCGCGGCCCCGTATCCTTGGTTTCCGGACAACGCGAAACGTTCTGCCAGTGACTCAGCAACACCGCGATTGAGAACAGACTGCGGAGTGCCTGTGATTGGACGCTGTAGAATGTCAAAAATTCGACGCTGTTCGTTCAGTGCAAATTCCGGGTCCGGTTTGATCCGGGTTATTAACGCTGCAATCAGCGGCCCTGATTGCGCCGTATCCGGTGCGGCCTGACGACCTGCCGAGGTCACAGGGATTGCAGCCGTCATTGCTGATGATGACCGCAAGTCCCCATAGTCATAGGCAGAGTATGCTTCATCAAGTCCAACCTGACGCGTCGACAACTCCTGATACGTCTGTAACAGAGCCCCATGATCAATGGCGGTCCGCTGGGCAATGGCATCCCTCGGTTCAGGCCCCGGTTGGACGGTGAGATCAAAGGTTTGTGTAATATCGGCAAACCACCCATCGATATCGCCAACGGGCGTGTCCGTAGTCAGCATATGGCGCGTGTAGATTTGCGGCGACATTTCCGGTCCTGTGAGCTTCAGCTCAAAACCAGCCCCGGCCAGTTGTGGAATGGCATCTGACCCTTCACCCGTGTCCTCGCCCAAAGCTGCAAGGGCTGCGGCCGCATTGCCTGTATTGGCTGCAACAGTTTCAAACACACCTGCCATTGCTGATGCAGCAGCCTCGGGGGACAACAATGCACCCAACCGGCTGACATGCTGCGCCCCACCCATTGGTACGCCGTTCCGCGTCGCGATAAAGCTGGAAGATGTAACCAGACGCTCATAGGCCTCTAGTGTTTCATCCGAGGCTTCAGGCAAATCAGATGCGACAACCGCTGCTGTTGTCGGCGCGAAGGCATAGATTTGTCGGACGCCCCACATATTGGCGACCGCTCCTTTGAGTTCGTCAGCAACCCAAAGGCGCGACAGGTCATCGCCTGTCTTGATTTCGACAAAGGGACGCACACTGAGCGACATCACCATCTCGGAAGGCACATTGCCCGTCACGGATCCTGTCTGGTTCAGGGTCAACGTGTCTGGTTCCTGATCAAAGATGGGATGCACTTCACGATATGCATCTCCGGGCGCGTCGCGCCATTTGACCCAAGCATAGGTCACCTCGGTGATGTCATCCCCACCACCAAGCGTCACGCCTGCCTCTGCAAGTGCTGCGCGCAGATCGTCGGTGCGCGCCGTGACCAAATCCGCAAACTCTGCTTGTAAGGCCAAATCACCTGGAAGATCAGCGGCACTCGCGGCGGGGAACGCAGCATCGCTGATCTCGCCATAGGCAACAAAGGCCTCATAGCCAGCTTCGGTCAGTAGACTGGAAAGTGTGATCGCCTGATCCCAGCTGTTACCGGATCTGGCAAAAAGCGTTCCTTCAACGCCGCGCTGCACGCCCTCGTAAGGGTGATATTGCACAGTATCGCGCATGAACTTGATCAGCAGCTCTGCGTCGAACTCAGTCTCTTCAAGCACCTTGTCTACAGATGGGAGCCGCGCCTCGGTTTCATCCAGAAGAACGGCCACTTCTTGCAGCGCCGCTTCAGCATCAAACGTGTCTTCTTGCCCAAACGAGAGAGTCGGCACACCAAAGAGAAAAACAGCAGCGAGCGTAGCGGAAAATCGAGAGGTCATCGGTCTACCTTGTGAAGTCATAGATCATGCAACCACTGGGGTGCTATAATCGCCTAACCTAAGGTCATCTTTCGCGCATACGTCATCTGACGTAGCCGCCCATGATTTGAGTGACATCACAGGCAGAGCACCAATCGGCGACTAGTATTGCCCATATGACAGCGTAAAAACTGCGACAAAGTGAGTGGTCCACCTCGAAGTTTCTGAGGCTGAACCAACCGGCGACTCAGTGATTCTGGGTAGGGTCACAAAAAGGTCGTATTTCCGAGATCGTCGCCCGAACAAAAGAAAGAGGGACCGTATTCGATAACGGGTTGGCAATGGTTTTCGCGGCAAAATTTCCCTATTGTTGGTATGCGAGAGTATACCAATGGCAGTTAAGAGGATGATTGCCACGCGTTGAAATTGCATGGTTTTTAGCGCTCACAGGAAAGTTATTTCCAGCTGTAAAGATACAAATGTAATTTTCTTTACAGCAAAACCCATATAACTCAATGACTAACAGTCAAGTGTGGTCGAAATAGTGTAATCTACCTCCGTCCGGACCAGCTTTTGCGCTTCTCTGCATCAAGCGCTCGGACGTGAGGAGAAATGCCATGACGATCCAAGATGTTCCAACCCAAGCCGCTTATCCCCCGAGCGCCGAAGTCAGCGCCCGCGCCCATATCGATGCCGCGGGCTATGCTGAAATGTACGCTGCCTCGATCAATGATCCGGATGCATTTTGGGGAAAAGAAGGGCTTCGCCTCGACTGGATCAAGCCCTACACGAAAGTAAAGAACACATCCTTTGAACCCGGAAACATTGATATCCGCTGGTTCGAAGACGGCACCCTGAACGTTGCCGCCAACTGCATTGATCGCCACCTTGAGACGCGCGCGGACCAGACTGCAATCATCTGGGAACCCGACGATCCGAACAAAGAAGACGCGCAGCACATCACCTATCGTGAGCTGCATGCTTCTGTGAACAAGATGGCGAACGTCCTCAAGGAATTGGGTGTGACCAAGGGCGACCGTGTTGTCCTCTATCTGCCGATGATCCCCGAAGCAGCCTATGCAATGCTGGCGTGCACACGGATTGGCGCGATCCACTCAATCGTTTTTGCCGGGTTCTCCCCCGACGCCCTTGGTGCGCGTATCAATGGATGCGGTGCCAAGGTCGTGATCACGGCTGACCACGCACCGCGTGGCGGCCGTGAAACCCCTTTGAAGTCCAATACGGACACGGCCCTTTTGCACTGTGACGAAGCCGTAAAGTGCCTCGTTGTAAAGCGGACAGGCGGTCAGACGACCTGGACTGATCGTGATTATGACTACAACGCAATGGCGGCAGCTGCGTCTGATGAATGCGCTCCCGAAGAGATGAGTGCAGAAGACCCGCTCTTCATCCTTTATACATCTGGCTCTACCGGCCAACCAAAGGGCGTTGTGCATACGACAGGCGGATATCTGGTTTATGCGGCCATGACCCATCAGTATGTCTTTGACTATCACGACGGTGACATCTTCTGGTGCACTGCGGATGTCGGCTGGGTCACGGGCCATAGCTATATTGTTTACGGACCACTCGCCAATGGTGCCACGACCATCATGTTTGAAGGCGTGCCGACCTATCCAGACGCGGGTCGTTTCTGGGAAGTCTGTGCCAAGCACAAGGTGAACCAGTTCTATACCGCGCCAACTGCCATCCGCGCCCTGATGGGCGCTGGCAACGAATGGGTCGAAAAGCATGATCTGTCAGATCTGCGGCTTCTTGGCTCTGTCGGAGAGCCGATCAACCCCGAAGCCTGGACTTGGTACCATGAGGTCGTCGGCAAAGGGAATTGCCCCATCGTCGATACTTTCTGGCAAACGGAAACCGGCGGCCACATGTTGACCCCCCTGCCCGGCGCCACGGCACTCAAACCAGGCTCCGCACAACAGGCGTTCTTTGGCGTGAAACCTGTCGTCCTTGAGCCCACAAGCGGTGAAGTCATCGAAGGCAATGGCATCGAAGGTGTGCTTTGCATGGGCGATAGCTGGCCGGGCCAGATGCGCACCGTCTGGGGCGATCATGAGCGTTTTGAGAAGACCTATTTCAGTGACTACAAAGGCTACTATTTTTCCGGTGATGGCTGCCGCGTCGATGAAGATGGTGATTTCTGGATCACTGGCCGCGTTGATGACGTGATTAACGTCTCTGGCCACCGGATGGGCACCGCAGAAGTCGAATGCGCCC
>CAYLMZ010000144.1:0-4792 GCA_964385035.1 uncultured Loktanella sp. | reverse complement strand
TATGGCAACGCAAGGATTGTGATTGGAGCAAAGGATATTTGGGGCGCGACCAAATCTTACGGAACGTACCGAGTAGTTGGGTCAAACAAGCAATTTTTGGGCGGGAAGCGAAAGTTCGCTGCACATTTACTCCAAGGTCGGCTCTGCGGACGAAAGCGGACTTGTGCAACAGCAGCCTTTGCAGGCGCAGCATTTGCTCGCGGATGCAGCATGAGGTGCTCCGCGGCGGCCTGTCGTCAATCCGATCATTCAGATGCGCTTCACCAGAAACCAAATCGTAGCTAAGGGAAGTAGTCTTGGGCAGCTTGATCCTCTGTGAAACGGCTGCAAAAGCTTGCCCATCCCATTGCTTCCTTTGACCCAGCTTCGGATCAGGCGTTTTCCAGCCTCGAGCCTGATCGCGTAGGCGCACTAACAAAGTAGTCCAGTGCCTTTTGTCCAGGGCTTGACCAGCTGAGCTTGGTGCTTGCCCAAAGATTCCCGGCGACGCAGTTGTTCGACAGGATGCCAAGGGCAGCCGCTTTCTCTGGGCAGATGTATAACGTGCAAGTTGAGCCGGCGGTCGCTCCGTCGTGATGAAGCATCCTAGGTGCGGCACGATCCAGTTTCAGCGAGAGCCATCCCGAGCATTGTGCCATCGGTTCCAGCGCCCCTCGCCATCCCAAGCCGACAAGGGGTTCGACCGACCGACATATCGCGCGATCCAGCGCCGTCTGTGGCCGATCTAACGCGCGGAGAACCTCAGCCGAAAACTGGATCAGATCATGAGCAGATGACCGAAGCGCGCCTGCACCGGCCAAGGCATCAAAGGTCCAAGCTTGGACATCGTCGCCTTTCGTGTTTCTTGGTTGCACGAAACCGCTCGTTTGCGCTGCAGTCAATCTGGAAGTCGTATTCGTGAGCCCCAACGGACCCGTGACTTTTTGCGCCAGCAAGTCAGAAAACGACATGCCGGTTTTGATCGCCATTGCTTCTCCGAGCAGTCCAACCCCGAGATTGGAATAGGCGTATCGGCGCTTTGTCCCTGGGTCTTTGCCCGACCAGTTTTGCAGCCAAGACTGCAGGTCCGCGCGACTGAAATTGGCGTATGGGTCGCTTTGCAGCGGGCTAAACAGAACTCTCCAAAGTGGAAGATGAAAATTCGGCAGGCCACTCGTGTGGGTTGTTAGGCTTTCGGGCGTGATCCATTTGGGCACGGCGGACAGGTCTGGCGACAACTCCGACAAGGGCGCCTTAGGGTCCACTTCGCCCTCTTCGATAAGGATACAGAGCAGGATTGCAGTAAACACTTTGGTGATGGACCCGATTTCAAAGATCCAGTCGGCAGCTGGTCCGTTCGCTGGTGTGGCGCCGGTATGGATGACGTCACCCATACCGTCACATAAGCTGAAGCCCACTACAGAGTGACTTGGCCCCTCATAGGGCTTCATCATGTTTAGCAAAGCCTTACGGCTCGACGTTTCGAGCCTCTGACATTCTGAAGTCTGCGCGATTTGATGTGCCATCAGTCCTCAATCCCAAGAAATCGGAAGGTCTGCCCGAGTGTGTTGAAGGTCCCATGGGCAAGGATAACTGGCATGATGCTTGTCCGTCCAAACCAGATGTACATCAGGCCAAATGCAAATCCGCCAGCGCCTGTTATGAGTGCGCCATGCAGCCCCTGGTAATAGGCATGCCTATAGCCAAAGAAGGCAGAGGACGCGATCAAGGCGACCATCATAGCGGCCCGTGTTTCGCCGAACATTTGAGCAAGGTTGGTGATAAGGAAAGCGCGGAAAAGCAGCTCTTCGAAAAAGGACCCATGCGTCCAGACAAGAGCCATGATCGTCAGATAGGCGATTAGGTTGCCTTCAACATGGTCGAACCTCGATCCGTAATTCACATCTAAGAAGTAGGCATCGGCAACAAGCCCCATCAACTGGGTCGCTGCTATGAAGACGCCCATGGTCAACAGTGTCAGTCCGACGGTAGACAGCCAGTTTCGCGGCCACACGAACCCCAAATCGCGCCAAGCCGAACCCTGACGGTGCAACAAAACCGTCGCGACACACATAGCGGTCAGTGTTGAAATGGGTCCGGCGTAGAGTTGACTGTGGGGCAGAAGCACCTGTTTGACGGCAACCAGCACAGTCACGACCGCAAGCACATCCAAGGAGGCTGCCCTGTCAAACCCAGTTGACTTGATCCGTTGCATCATCAGACTCACCACGGCTCTTCTACATCCAGAAAGCGACGTATTGTATTGAGGGAGGTGTCAGGGTTGTCCCAGATCACATCGTGACCCGCTGAGGGGATGAATTTGAGATTGGCACTCGCGAAAAGCTGCAGATGGTTGTATTGCAGCGGGCCTAGCCAATCGTTGCATTCCCCGGCGAGCAACAGCACCGGCCCGCTAAAGCTGCGTACATTGGCAGCCAGACGATCAACAATGGCATCCGGGGCATCCGCCCAGGCCCGGCTAGCCGTTGCCCCGAACCGCCAGCTCGGGGCGGTATACCCGTCGCCACAGTGGTAAGGATTTTCGGGGTGATCGGTGAACACACCCACCATGTGACCAACGAGGAAGTCGTCTGCTGCCGCCGGGTCTGGTCCATCCACGTGTTGCGCACGAAATCCAGTCATAACCGCCTCGGCCCAATACCCTGTGCCAGCCATGTAACGGCCTGCGACCTCGTTCCAAGCTGACTTGCCTGCGCTGTTCAGATATCCCGGCTCAATGAGAACAGCTGCCGTCACATCCTCCGGGTAAGTACCCAGATAGGCAGTGGCGAGCATCGCCCCCCAGGAATGCCCGATCAGCGTAACTGGCGCGTTAGGAGAGACCAGTCTCTTCACGCCATTCAGTTCGGTGATGTAGTCACCCAGTGTAAGTTGTTCCGCAGTAACACGCTCCGAAAACCCTGCACCGCGCTGATCATAAAACACAATATGATGCGTTTCAGAGAGGGCGCTGAGCGCCAGAAGAGAACGAAAGTCGCCACCCGGCCCGCCATGCAAGACAATAATCGTCGGCGCACCGGCAGGGCCATCGACCTGGCGTAAGTGCAGTTGAACGCCGCCAATAGTGACGGACGGCAGCGTAGCGTCCTCTGACACAAGCGGTGCGACCACATAGGTCTCGCGCGTCCCGAAAAACAGCATAACGACAAGAGCGATGCAGGCCACCGTCAGAACGCCCAGCATTTTGAGAGAACGTATCATCATGACACGCCCGCCCTTTCGAGAACCCGAAGGACCTTCAGCATGAACCCAACTGGTCGGCGCGGCAGGTCGGTCTGGTTGAATGTCCCTGCCAGATAAATGTCGCGCTCTGGCGCGTAGAATGCGAAAGATCCGGAGCTTCCCAGATGCCCGATGAGTTCCGGTGTCGGCCGCCACAAGGTCATCCAGCGGGGAAGTTGAAACCGCATCAAACCGCCGCCGTACTGGAGCGGGAAGAAAACCGATCTCCAGTTGTGGACTTCTTCCAACCAGGCGGGGTCAAACAAGCGACCGCCAAGAAACCCTCGTAGAAAGGCGATCAACTCCTCTGGCGTCGATACAAGGCCACCGTCCGGGTCCATGCTCGCCAGCGACTTAGGCAAGGTCAGCTGCTGTGACTTATGAAAGAGCGGCAGAGGTGGGTTCGCTGCATCGAATGTTGTGGTCTGGCGCAAACCCAACGGTTCACAAATGTAGTCCTGCAAGAGCGTCGCATAGGGTTTGCCAGACGCTGCCTCAAGCACCGCCCCGAGAAGCTGGAAATTCGTGTCCGAATAATGGGCTTTGCCGCTGTCCGGGGATGCCGTTGGGGGTAACGACCGGGTCATCTCTAGGACCATTGCCAAGTCGATCTCCCGATCCTTGTTATGGATCATGTCCGCTTCAACACCGCCCTTGAAGTAGTCAGCCAAACCCGAGGTCTGGAACAACAACTGTCGGATTGTCAGGGTCGGCCCATAGGTGACGCCCTTCATGACATGCAGGTCCGACAGGTCATGGTGCGGCAAAGCGCTCTGAACGGTCTGGTCGAGATCAAGCTGGCCCATATCGGTCAGCTTGAGGGTGAGGGCGGCGGTGAATGTCTTGCTGATGCTCGCAATCGGGAACCGCGCGCCCGGCGCCGCGTCACCCGCGCTCCCGTCAAAGGTCACGCGGGCATCGCCGGTCTCAACCCGCAACAAGAGCGCATGAGCTTTGGTTTGCGCCCGCTCTTTCTCGAGCAGCGGCTGGAGGTAGGGTGCCACGCCGGTCATGCGACTTGCCCGGCTTGCGGAAGTGGCGTGGCCGAGCGGCCGAACAGCAATGAACAGCCAACCGCGATGAACCATGCAATGGCACCCAGCCCAAAGACGGCACCAGCCACGTCGCCAATAGCCGGGATCAGCGTCAGCAGACCGCCGGCAGCGGTAAGCAAGCCAAGGCCGACCGCGATCCGGCCAAGACCGCGCCCCAGCAAGCCAGCGAGCGAGACGCAGCCGATCCAGACACCACCCGCGATCTCATTTCCGCCGCCTAGACCCAGCTCGACCGCGTGCAGCGTCGACCAGACTTGTACGGCTTGGGAGACGTCGGTTTGGGCCAGTTGGGCCGCGCGTTCGACCGCGACATTGCCGATCATGCCCGCGCCGATCACAAGAGTGGCCCAGATAATGCCGAGCACGAGTGTAACCATGGCGAAGTCGGGCCTGGTGGACTTCAATCGTCCATGCAACGCTGCGACGAGAAGCGTCAGTGCAATGGCGTTGATGATGTAGATCACTGTGTTCCACAGGATCAGGAAGCCCGGCTGGCTTTGTATGAAGGCCACAAC
>CAYLMZ010000143.1:0-4831 GCA_964385035.1 uncultured Loktanella sp. | reverse complement strand
TGGTGACGAGGCCCACGACCATGATGATCATGACCACGGCAAAGATGATGACCATGCACATGATGATCACGACCATGGACACGATCACGGTCACGATCATGATCATGACCACGGCGCGTTTGATCCCCATGGCTGGGCTGACCCAGCAGTGGCGCAAGTCTGGGTCGCAAGTATCGCCGAAGCACTGTCAGCCGTTGATCCGGACAATGCAGGCGTCTACGCCGCAAACGCCGAGGCAACTGCAGCCCGCCTGAGCGCGTTGGATGCCGAACTTTCCGCCAAGATCGCCCCTGTCGCAGATCGCGCCTACATCCTGCCCCATGATGGCTATCACTATTTTGAAAACCGCTATGGCCTGAATGCTGCTGGCGCGCTGGCCACAGGCAATGCCGAAACTCCGGGACCTGCACAAGTCGCTGCATTGCGTGCCGAGATGACAGAGCAAGACATCGTTTGCGTATTCAGTGACACATCCATCCCCGAGCGTTGGGCCGATGTCGTCATCGAAGGCACAGAGGCAAACACTGCCGCACTCGACATCGTTGGCATTGGCCTTGAAGCTGGGCCCGACCTTTATGAACAGGTCATGATGCGTTTGGGCGACAGTTTTGCTGCCTGCCTGAGCAACTAAGCCAGATCAGAAATCAGTTGGCGCGCCGCCTTCCGCCTTGCGGCGCGTCACAAACGCGGTCAGTTCTTCCTTGACGGCCTCATCCATCGGCGGGGCTTCAAACTGGTTGATAATGTCTTTGAACGTCCGATGCGCGCGCTCTGCCGTCCAGATGCTGCCTGCAGCTTCCCAAGCTTCGAAATTCCGCCAGTCCGAGACAAAAGGCTGATAGAACGCCTTTTCATACCGATCCTGCGTATGCTGAATGCCGAAGAAGTGGCCGTTCGGACCCACTTCCTTGATCGCGTCAATCGCGATTGCGTCGGGAGTTGTGTCGACAATCTCGGGCTCCATGTAGCGCTGGATCATCTGGATCACCTCGCAATCCATGACGAATTTCTCTGGGCTGGCGATCAGGCCACCCTCAAGCCAACCCGCAGCATGGTAGACGATGTTCGTCCCCGATTGCACCGCTGACCAAAGCGAGTTCGATGTCTCCCACATGGCCTGCCCGTCGGGGACGTTGGCCGCACACACGCCTGAGGCCCGCATCGGCAACCCATAAAAGCGCGCCATCTGTCCTGTGATCTGCGTTGCGCGCATATACTCGGGCGTTCCAAAGGCGGGTGCACCGGACTTCATGTCGACATTGCTGGTGAAGGTTCCGATCACACAAGCCGCACCAGGTCGGACATATTGAAACAGGGCAATCGCACTGATCGCTTCCGCAATCGAAAGGGTCACCGCGCCTGTCATTGTCACAGGTGCCATCGCCCCTGCCAGTGTAAACGGTGTGACCACAACCGCCTGCCCGCGCCGCACGCAGCGCAAGCATCCATCAATCATGGGCACATCATGCTTGAGCGGCGAGGTCGAATTGATATTCGTATACATATGCGGCTTGGAGGCGAATTCTTCTTCGCTCAGGCCCCCTGCGATCTTGACCATCTCCATCACATCTTCGACGCGTTCCTTGCCCAGTGAATAAGCATGGGCCACTTTGTCGGTCAGGGTCATTTTGTCATAGACCACATCAAGGTGCCGGACCGAGGCATGGACATCCACAGGCTCAACCGGATAGCCACCGGCGAAGTGGATGCAGTTGAAATACTGGGTCAGCTTGAGCAAATTCGCGCATTGCTCGCGACTGCCCGAAACCTTCTTGCCGATTTCAAGGTCATAGTAGTTCGGCGGAGAAGAGACATTCCCGAACAGAATGTGGTTCCCGCCGATTGTAATCTCACGATCAGGATTGCGCGGCGTGATGTTGAATTGGGACGGCGCATGGCCCAACATGTCCATCACCCAGTCGCGGCCCATCCGCACATTGGTGCCGTTGACGGTGCAGCCTGCCTCTTTGAAAAGCGCGATGGCTTCTTCATTGAGAAACTCGATCCCGATTTCCTCAAGGATTCGCATTGCCCCATCATGGATAGCTTGCACGCCTTCTTCGGTCAGAGGTTCGGTTGGCCTGTCAGTGTTGA
Organism: uncultured Loktanella sp.; assembly: GCA_964385035.1. GTDB lineage: Bacteria > Pseudomonadota > Alphaproteobacteria > Rhodobacterales > Rhodobacteraceae > Yoonia. The sequence goes on along the minus strand of CAYLMZ010000143.1, from coordinate 2,737 downwards.
TGGGCACCCGCCAAGGCATTTGCTCAATGGTAGCAGTTCCGCGCCGGTTCGCAGCCCCTGCCCGACCGCCGCCGCGCCGCCGTGTTCTGCCAGTATTTGTCTCAGTATCCGTCATGGTGCGAGTCTCCCCAAGTTGAGAGACACATTCGCAAAGTGCCCGCCGAACTGATGACGGGAAACCGACATATCTTGTCGGTATCAGATTGCCAGCAGTTTTTCCTGTCGCAGCCATCCCGGGATATCACCGATAGAGTTCAGGACAGCATCGGCATAAGGTGCAAGCTCGCTGCGCGGTGCAGGTCCGGTCAGCACGCCAATCGTCCGCATCCCCGCCGCCTTACCTGCATGCAGGTCGTGCGTGCTGTCACCAACCATGACGCAGGCATCTGGCAGCAAGCCAAGTTGATCGCAAAAACCCAACAGCTGTCCCGGTGCAGGCTTGCCGCCAAAGCCGCTGTCATAGCCAGCGATGAAGTCGAAGAGACCTACCACTCCTGCACGCTCCAGATGGCGGCGCGCGGGTGCCTCGGCATCATTTGTTGCAATGCCCAGACGCAAACCCAAATCACGCAAACCAGTGAAGTAGGCGGCCAACGGCACGGCTTCGACCTGCGGCACCTCAGAGGCCGCGGCATTCATCCGCCCCAACAGCGCGTCACGATCTTGCAGCCCCAGCACCGACTGTATCTTGTCAGCGATCTCACCAGCCGTAGACGCGATCACGATGCTGCCGGGCCGGAAACGGTTTGTATTGGTGTCATAGCCCAGCGCCTCGGCCAATTGCGCAAACATCTCGGGGTTCCCTGCTGTCTCAGCCTCGATCATGCCCCGTGCCCAAATTCCCCACGTCGCGTTGAAGTCAAACAGCGTGCCGTCTTTATCGAAAATGATACCCTTGATCATGGGACCCTCTTGCCTTGGTGCATTGACACCCGACCCTGACAGACAGACGGTGTCAACAGATGTTGAAACTCCGGTCATATAAGTCGCGCCCGATGCATTTAGGCCCCTTTCCGCTTGAGCAGTTAAAGCGCCAGTCTCATATCGATCTGGGCGACCTGCCTGCGATGGAACAGATCACCTTTCGCAGGCCGCAGGACGCCGCCAGCATTGTGAATGCGATGCAAGAGTATCAGGCGATGCTTGATGCAACCCGTGACGGCATGGTCAAGTTAGAGGTCGCCGAAATTCCTGCTGACCGGACCGAAAGGTCCAATCATCTCAAGGCGTTTGGCTACTATTGTGATGCCGCGATGGTTGGTATCTGCGAGATCCCGCAAGAAGCATGGTTAGCCAATGCGCTTACCAATCCGGATGTCGATCGTCTGGAGGGTAAATTGGGTGCAATGCAGCCCTCGACCCTTGCTGCAGGGATTGATGTGATCCTTGCCAATCTGCGCGAAAGCATGGCGATGCCGCCCCAAGACTGTCGGCATCATACCCACGCGCTTGTGTTCCTCTATGACCACCCACGCGCCCCCCGTGCAGATGAACCCGGGACCGCATGGATCAAGGATGCGCTTCCCCATCGGGCTTGTCTGCGGGGCATGGAAACTGCAGTGACTTTGGCAAGCTACATCAGAACGCTGGGCTTTGAGGCCCGGGCGCATTCGATGGCGGCGACAGATGTGCATTTGGGGGCTTTGGCGGCACAAGCGGGCCTTGTTGCGCTGCAAAATGGCAAATTGCTCAACCCGTTTACAGGTGACCAGTACGGCCTTGCAGCCGTCACAACGACGCTTGCGATGGCACCGGACGCCCCTTTGGTGCCCGGTCAGAAGCCACCTAGCAGCTATCAGACAGGGCTTGGCACCCACGCCAAGTCCGCCCGGACCCGGGACCCGTTTGCCAAGCGCGACTTCGCAAAAGGCCCGCACCCGTTTGAGACGCTCAAACGCGTCGATGATCCCACGACTTATATCGACAAACCAAATGTCGCACGCGTTCCCAAACGCGCAAATATGTTCGCGCGCGGGCTGTTTGGCGATCTTGGCAAAACCGTACAGGACGCGACCAAGAACGGAAACTTTGTGCGCAAGTCAGCCTCGGCATTTGCGTTTCGCACAACGATGGGCGCATTCGTCTTGTTGCAGGACGGACAAACTCAACCAACAACCACCCCCGCTTCGCCTGCCGATAACGCCGCGAACATCAAAGCGGCGCTCTATTTTCTGGGGGTTGATGCTGTTGGCCTCTCTGCATGTCCGGACTGGGCCTACTATAGCCACAATGCAGCCGGGGACCCCATCATCCCTTATCATGCGCATGCCATCTCCATGATCATTGATCAGGGACATGAAACCATGGAAGGCGCGTCAGGTGACGACTGGATCGCCTGCGCACAATCGATGCGGGCCTATCTGCGGTTCTCGCTCTTGGGTGGGGTCCTGGCCCAGCACTTGCGCAACCTTGGCTATGAGGCACGGGTCCAGTCAGCCATGGATGAAGAGGTGTTGCACCCGCCGCTCCTTTTGTTGTCTGGTCTGGGTGAAGTCAGCCGCATCGGCGAAGTGATCCTGAACCCCTTCCTTGGTCCGCGCCTCAAGTCTGGCGTCGTCACCACGAACATGCCGATGACCCATGACAGGCCGATTGATTTTGGCCTGCAAAGGTTCTGCGAGGCCTGCAATAAATGCGCCCGCGAATGCCCCTCCGGCGCGATCACAGCCGGGCCGAAACTGATGTTCAACGGCTATGAAATCTGGAAATCCGACAGCCAGAAATGCACCACTTACCG
>CAYLMZ010000142.1:2413-4852 GCA_964385035.1 uncultured Loktanella sp. | reverse complement strand
GGCTTTGGGGATGTGGCGCTGAAAGCCTATATCCCGCATGAATATCCGATTGAGGATATCGAGCCGGGGCTTGAGGAAACCGCCTTTTACGATCCGGCAAACTTTACATACCCATCAGGGGCTTATGCCTGTGAAGTTGAAGTAGATCCGGAGACGGGCAAGGTCAGTATCGAGCGTTTCGCCGCTGTCGATGACTTTGGCAATGTGATGAACCCGATGGTTGTCACAGGGCAGGTCCATGGTGGTTTGGGTCAAGGCATAGGTCAGGCGCTCCTCGAAGGCGCCGCCTACGATGAAGACGGTCAGCTACTGTCTGCCAGCTACATGGATTATACCATGCCGCGGGCCGATGATCTGCCGTTCTATGATGTGGACCACAGCCAAGGTACGCCCTGCACGCACAACCCGCTGGGTGTGAAAGGTTGCGGCGAAGCAGGGGCGATTGGCTCACCGCCCACGGTGGTCAATGCTGTCATTGATGCTTTGCAATCCGGTGGCAAGAACGTCACCCATATTGATATGCCACTGACACCATCGCGTGTCTGGTCGGCCATGAACAACGCATAAAGGAGAGCGGTCATGTATGCATTTGAGATTGAACGGCCCTCTACGATTGCGGATGCCGCAAGCGCAATGAAGGGTGAAGACGCACAGGCGCTGGGCGGTGGGCAGACATTGATCCCGACGCTGAAACAGCGGCTGGCGATGCCTTCGGTTCTGGTGAGCCTGTCTGGCATTGGAGAGATGCAAGGCGTTTGCATGAGTGATGCAGGCGAGGTCTGTATCGGTGGTGCAACCAATCACGCAACTGTCGCGCGTGAGACAGCAACCAGTTATCCCGGGCTGTCAGGCCTTGCTGGCCAAATTGGTGATCCTGCGGTGCGCAACCGTGGCACGATTGGTGGATCATTGGCCAACAATGATCCTGCCGCCTGCCATCCGGCTGCTGCTTTGGGATCGGGTGCCACGATCATCACCAACACGCGCGAGATTGCGGCCGATGATTACTTCCAAGGGATGTTCACCACCGCGTTGGATGAAGGCGAGATCATCACAGAGGTCCGTTTCCCTGTCCCCGAAGCTGCCAATTATCAGAAATTTGTCCAGCCAGCCTCGCGCTTTGCCCTGGTCGGTGTGTTCGTCGCCAAGTTCGCGGATGGCGTGCGGGTGGCTGTGACGGGTGCCTCCGAAGAGGGTGTGCATCGCTGGACGGCAGCAGAAGAGGCGCTGAGCGCTGATTTCAGTGCGGCCGCTTTGGATGGTTTGTCGGTGCCCGCGGGGGGCATGATCGCGGACCTGCATGGCTCGCGGGAATACCGCGCGCATTTGGTCAAGGTGATGACGGCCAGGGCTGTCAGCGCTGCCTCATAGGTTTGGAGGGGGCTTTGCCCCCGCCGCCTTTGGCGGCGTCCCCAGGATATTTTTGGGCCAATAATAACAAAAGAGGCGGTGCTTTGTCAGAAAGCACCGCCTCTTTTTCATTTTTTGCATGTGTTTACTTCGTCATTGGTCCAATGAGCATGACCATCTGACGGCCTTCCATTTTGGGGAAGTTTTCGACCTTGCCGTGTTCTTTGGTGTCTTCTGCAACACGCTCGAGCAATTGGCGCCCAAGTTCCTGGTGTGCCATCTCGCGGCCACGGAAGCGCAGAGTAATTTTGACCTTGTCGCCATTTTCCAGAAACTTGAAGACGTTCTTCATCTTCACTTCGTAGTCGTGGTTGTCGGTGTTCGGCCGGAACTTGATCTCTTTGATCTCAATCGTTTTTTGCTTCTTACGCGCCTCAGCTTCTTTTTTCTGAGTCTCATATTTGAACTTGCCGTAGTCCATGATCTTGCACACGGGAGGGTTCGCATTTGGCGAAATCTCAACCAGATCGAGGCCGGCGTCTTCGGCCAGCGCCATCCCGCGTTCAGGGGTCACAACGCCGATATTTTCACCCTCTGCCCCGATCAGCCGGATTTCGGCGGCGCGGATACGCTCATTTGTGCGGGGGCCTGTGTCGCGCTGCGGGGGCGCATTGTGGGGTCTACGTGCTATGGTCTTTATCCTTTGATTGTTCCTGTTAAGGGTGCGTCGCAAACTAAACCCCCATGGGTGCGGCTTCAACCCGCAAAAGCTGCGGTTTTCTGCCGATTTTTCCCCCTACCCGATATCGCTTGCATGCGGTTGATTGATCTCTATCTACGCAATCGGGTCACGGGGGCCCAATTGGAAAATTGGAAGGAAGACTTACAATGCGTGCAATCATCATTGTTGTCGTTTTGGCTGTTGCCGGCTTTTTTGGCTATCAATACGCCGTCGAAGGTCGCGGTCCAGCCGAGGCATTCGGCGTGATCACCGGGGCCACACAAGCAGCTGAGGCAGAAGCTGCTGCAGCCCTTGCCGCCGCAGAAGAGGCTGCCGCTGCCGAAGCGGCTGCTGCCGAAGCCGCTGCC
>CAYLMZ010000142.1:0-2313 GCA_964385035.1 uncultured Loktanella sp. | reverse complement strand
GCCGCTGAAGAAGCCGCCGCTGCCGAAGAAGCGGCCGCTGCCGCTGCTGCGGAGTTGGAAGCTGCGGCACAGGCCGCTGAAGAAGCTGCTGCAGAGGCCGCCGAACAGGCGCAGACCGCCGTTGAAGAAGCAACCCAAGCCGCTCAAGACGCTGTCGAAGAGGCCACTGATGCAGTTGAAGACGCGGTTGACGATGCTGTCGAAGACGCCACCAATGCCTTGGGCAACGCCCTTGAAGGTTTGACCGGCGATGGTGCTGACAGCGAATAATGACGTTGTCATGACAGTAGACTGGCCGCCTCTGTTCGGGGCGGCCTTTTTCCTTTCTGGGTCTTCTCAACAAGAATTGGCTTGCGCTTTGATCAACTTGGGCCAACAGTCATCGTATTGAGATTGCCAAGTTATTTGGAGCTATGATGCGTAACCGCCCCGCTATCTTTCTGGTCCTGCTTGCCCTTGTTGCGCTGGCCGCAGTGCAGTTTTTTGCTGCCGTCGCAGAGGATGACAGGCAAAACGCACCCGTTGTTATGACCGAACCGGTTGAAGAAAGATCGGTATCTCCCAGTGAGCCTGAGCTGAACCCGGAATATGGTGGCCTGACCGAAGAAGAATTCTATGCATTGCAAGATGCCGAGGACGAGGCCGCCGAAGAACGCGAGCGTTTGGCCGAGACGATCAGCGCTGAAGAACTCGAACGGCTTGAGGATACCGATGTTCTGCTCGAAGGCGACGCCCCCGAGCTGACTGCTGAAGAGGAAGCGGCGCAAGCCGCAGTAGAAGAGATATTTAATCGCCAGGATGCGGAAGCTGATGAAACAGACGCTGGGGCAGAGGACGCCGAAAGCGAGTAAGCGTTCGCACGGCCCTGATGAGCCTCAGGTTCCTAATCCAGAAATGCTTTTTCTACCACGTAGTGTTGTGGTTTCGAGTTCGCACCTTCAACCAGCCCGTATTCTTCGAACATTTCCTTGAGTTCGAGGTTGAACGCCAGATTGCCACAGATCATGGCACGATCGGTTTCGGGCGAAAGGGGCGGCACGCCAAGATCAGCGAAAGCCTCGCCCGACCGCATCAGGTCGGTGATCCGGCCCATTTTTGGGCTCTCTTCGCGTGTTGTCGTTGGGTAGTATTTGATCTTTTTCCAGAAACCGTCACCGATGACCTCATTGAGGAGTTCATCGTCCTTCAGCGCTGCAATCAGGTCACGCCCATAAGTCAACTCGCCCACCTCACGGCAGGTATGGGTAATAATGACTTCGTCGTAGTCCTCGTAGGTCTGTGGTTCGCGCAAGAGCGATGCGAAGGGGGCAAAGCCTGTGCCGGTGGCGAAAAACCAGATGCGTTTGCCTGGCAGCAGCGCATCATGGACGAGCGTGCCAACGGGCTTGGGGCGCAAAATAAGTTCGTCACCCGGCTGGATGTGCTGGAGCCTTGACGTCAACGGCCCGTCCTGGACCTTGATCGAATAGAACTCCAGCTCTTCGTCCCAAGATGGAGAGGCAATCGAATACGCACGCAAGAGCGGCTTTTGTTTGCCTGTCTTGGGATCGGGGTCGCCCATCAGGCCAATCATCACGAACTCGCCCGACCTGAACCGAAGCGATGCAGGACGCGTCACGCGGAATGAAAACAGACGGTCAGTGTAGTGTTTGACTTCGGTCACAGTCTGCGCGTCTGGCAGGGTTGGAACGGCTTTGGCGGTGTCTAGGGTCACGGGTTTTTGCTCGGTCATAACTGATATAGCGCATCCATAGCGATGCGCGCCTCGTTTAGTCGTTGATCTGGATCAGGGAAAGGGTCTAGCCGCGCAAGCGGGCCTGATAGTTGTGGTTTTGCCAATCAGCGCGGGCGCGCCACTGGTCTTCGGGCTGGCGGGCGGCGAGAGCGTCGTCGATTTCGACCTCGTCGAATCCGCTCCGCCGCGCCATTGCGTATTGGTCGGCCAGAATATGGCCTTTGGCCCGCAGGCGCCCCTTGTAGCCCTGTCGGCGCAAAAGCTGTGCCAGCGTAAAGCCGCGCCCGTCTGCAAAGGACGGAAAATCGATGCGGATCATCGCGGCATTGTCCAAACCGGCCAAAGCGTCTGGCGCTGTGTCTGAGGCAAGGTCGACCCCGTAGTCGCAATCATTGGCCGCGACCTCGTCCATGGCGACAAAGCCGCAGTCAAAATCATCGGCCGCAAAACCGCTATCTGTTACAATCACTGTCATCTTGTTCTCCGGGCGCGTGTGGCCCTCATCATTTTGCCAAAAATACTCATTCCGCCGCGACAACACGTGCTGCACGCCCGTCGCTGTCGAAGTGGATGCCACA
>CAYLMZ010000141.1:0-4918 GCA_964385035.1 uncultured Loktanella sp. | reverse complement strand
CCAGCCGTTTGCGCGAGATTTATCTGGATGAAAGCCGGAAGGTGGCGGTTTAGGGTAGCCCTGCTATTGCGTTAGGGCGCATTCAAGAAAGCGCGTTACTTTTGATTGGAGTTCTGTCCACTCTGGTAGATGTGTTTTGCGATAAGACAGCCTAAGATCTATGTCGAATGCCCTGAACTCGTGCCGGCATCGCAGGTTTACAGCGTCAGGATCATTGATGCAGGTTAGGATGCCTTGGACTGAACCTTCTTCATCGCGATCAACGAAAAGATCACCATAAGTCGGACTGCCGCTGAGTGGTACGAGTTGTTCGAGTCCATAATCAGCCTCGACATAGTGATATTGCGACATGTCACGGCCATCGCCTGTTCTGAGTTCACCTGCAGCAATTGGCAGCCGATCAATCAGATCAATTGGGTCTTGCAGCAAAAATCTGAAGTAGTCTTCTGACCGACCTGCCATGCTAAGCTCAGCGGTCATCGGGCGTGAGACCGGCGTAAAGTCGTCAATCATGACGCGGAAGAGCTGCGTCCGATGTTCGCTTCCATTTACTCGATCAAAACGATCTTCGAAATAGATCGTCGGAACAGTGATCGTATGCCGCACGTCTTCAAGTTTCATATAGAGCGTTTGCGTCGTGAACTGCGTCTCGGTTTCGAAGAGGTGGCAGACATCAAGCTCTGTCTCGTTGCTGGCAAGCGGTGTCGCGCCTAGTAAGAGACCACAAAGCGCGGCGCGTTTCACACACTGGTGCAGATTTGACATAGGGCCCCTCTTACAAGACGTTCATCGTGGATCCGGTACAGGAATAGCCAGAATAGCAACGCTTTCCTGCTAATCGCCTTCAACCGGTGGATTTCGCCAGCGTGTTGGGGCGAAGGGTTGCGCCAGCGCACGTTCGACCAATTCCAATCGGTCTTGCCCGTAAAAGGGATCACCATCGACGATATATGTGGGTGAGCCAAAGACGTTGTGTGTGCGCGCCCATGCGTTGTTGGCTGCCAACTGATCCTGACAGGTGTTGGACGCCCCGCGCGCCACAAGCAGCTGGGCGTCGTGGCCCAGTTTTTGCGCAACGGCAGCCAGCGCTGTGGGGGAAGACAGGTCAATATCATCACGCCAATGCGCCTCTAGCAGGGCGTGTGCAAAGGCATCGGTCGCGGCCCCCGTTTCCCCCAGCGCGATGATCATCCCGGAGGCAAGGCTGTAGTCCGCATCGTGAAACGTCGGGCGATAGTTGATGATCGGCACATCACGGAATTCTGCCCAGCGTTCGATCTCGCGGCCAAAGAAGTAATCCACATGCGCTTGGGAGCGGGCGGCGAAGGGCAGGCTGCCTTGGGCCTCAACCACGGGCGATAGCAGGATCGGCTTATGGATCAGCGTCACATCGTGGGCCGCGCAAATTTGGGCGAGTTTTGCAGAGCCGAGATAGGCGAAAGCGGAATGGGCGGAATAGACGTATTCAATGATGGGCATTGCGAAACTATGGCGGGCACAGATCAGTTTGGCCAGACCGTCCATACGCCTTTCACAGAGCCAGCACTGCAAGGCGCCACACGGTTCTAATGGTGGGGGCCATTCATGACCCAGCCATACACCGTTAGTTGGCCACGCAAGTGGCTTTCAGCTTTGTTGTGGTTCAGCTTGAGCACGGGTGACCCTTTGCCTGCCATGTCGTTCAAGACAGCCTGATTGACGGGGTGGTGCATCCGAAAGCGGTATTTGGCCGCGCGCGGCGTCGGGATTGCTGGCACCTTTTCCCATGCGCGTCGAAATGACGGATCGGTTCGGACGAGTCGGGCAAGGTGATGATGAAAGATGTAGTAGTGGAAACTCCGAAACTTCCGAACAAAGACAGGCGTCGCCATCATTGATGCAAGATAAGAATTTCGGCGCAGCTGTTTGATGGCCCATGACGCGCGTGCAGGTGTCGGGGTTTTCCGATGCCGGTGCGCCATCATCAACAGTGCAAAATGCCGCTCCAGAAAATCGGTCGTGATCATGTTGTTTGGCATTGCTGCCAGAAACCAATTCGCGAGAATCCGGTCATTGCCCCGTCTGGTCAAGCGCTGCCATCTCGACACCGACGGATCACAAAACCATGCGTTTTCGTCGATCATGGTAAAGGCAAAGAAACCTTCGCGTGTTGCCTCGTGGATCCAGTCGTCCAATGGTTTTGTACAATAGCAATCCGCGTCGGCCCAAACGCCTCCATGTCTGGATAGCAACGCAAGCCTGAGCAGATTTGCCTGTTTCTGAACCGAAAATGGCGTATTGAAAATCTGGTCGCATAACGTCGCATCAAGATATGTTGTGACGTTCTCCTGTGTGACAAGGTGCAAGGTCCAATCTGGGTTATGCCGGCGCCAGCTATCCACGCATTTTTCGATCAATGGTGGGGCTTGCGCGAATCCTTGCAGCCAAAGCATCCAGATATTTTTGGGCAGCATCTAGGCGTCCAGTCGTTGGTGTGTGCCAGGCGCGGGACTATGGACCCTCGACCTGCCCTTGCAGCTCTTTCGCACGTTTCGCGGTGACCCCGAACAGGTCTTCGACCCTGTGCATCAGCGCGTCTTCGATCTCGTGCTTGATGCCGTCGGCATAGACAATTTCCCACAAAGCCAGCAGCACTGCCTCTTTTTCGTCGGTGCTGATCGCCTTTTGAAGGATCACCGTCACATCTTCGGTTTCGGGGATCGATGCCTCGAGCACTTCGCATTCGGCGCGCATCTTGGCGGCGTCAACGGGGTTCAGACCGTGCCGTTTGGCCAGCACCTTGTCGATGGCGGCGATTTCTTCGAACACATAGGCGTGGTCGGCCTTGGCCGCGCGCACAAGCAAAGCCCCCATGGCGTGGCTAGCGTCGGCCTCGGGCAGGGGCGTGTGATAGCCCGAAGGATTGCCAAAGAATGCTTTGAGCCGCTCAAGCATGACCTTACCCGTGGCTTTTCTTGAACGCGTCCTGCGCTTCGGGCGACGCCTCTGTCTGGTAGTTGGCTTTCCACTCGGCCATGGTCATGCCGTAGAATGCCTCGCGGCCCTCTTCTTTGGACATCTCGATCCCGCGTTCGTTGGCCGCTTCCTGATACCAGCGCGCGAGACAATTCCGGCAAAAGCCCGCAAGATTCATCATGTCGATGTTTTGCGCGTCGGTCCGGTCTTCCATCAGGTGCTTGCGCAGGCGACGAAAGGCGGCGGCTTCAAGTTCGATGCGAGTCTGGTCGTCCATGGGATTTCCTTTTGGATTAAAGGCCGGAATCAGTCAGTACCTTTGATAATATCGGGGCGAGCCGATTTGCCCAGAGGGTCTGGCCTGCGTCATCTGCAATCAGGTCCTGACGCAGCTCGATCAAGACATTGGGCCGCCCGTGCTGCAACGCGTGCCTGTCTACAGCGTCTCCTGGCAGGTGCCCCGCGTATGGTTGATTGTCGCCGGTGCACCAGCCCTCGGCGCGGCAAGCGGCCATAAAGGGTTGGGCCAGTCGGTCGTCGTCTGCATAGAGCACACCGATCTCCCAAGGCCGCGGGTGTCGTCCGCGCAGGCGGGGTGTGAAACTATGGACCGCGCAGATCACGGGGTCCGCGATCTTGTTGGCAAGGTCTGCATAGGCGGTGTGATAGGGGCGGTAGAGGCGGCGCAGGCGTTCCTCTTTCTCGGCCTCGTCGGCGTCTTTATTGGCCGGAATGATGGTGCCGTCATAAAGCCGCATCATGATGGTCGGATCGTCTTCGCCCCGATTGGGGTCACACACCAGCCGCGAGAAGCGTGACAGGATCGCAGGGCTGTTCATCAGATCAGACAGTTTGCGTGTGACCCCTGCGGCGCCAATGTCATAGGCGATATGGCGGCCCATGTCCTCGGCCGGAAGTCCAAGGTCGCCACCATGCACCCAATCAGGCACAATATTTGTGGCATGGTCACAAGCGATCAGCCAGCGGCCGGGTTTGTCGGCACCGATCACTTCGAATGGTTCGTCAATCATTGTCGTGTCATTCCTTTGTCACGGGACATAGGCTAGAGCGATCCGGGAAAAAAGCCTCAATCATGAAATGGATGTGAGGCTTGAGTTGAATGGGGAATGGAATTGCGCAATAAGGGCGCAACTTTGCTGTTACCGCTAACGGTTGCTGCATGAAAGACATCCGGACGAAGGAAAAGATATGAGACGCCACCGCAATGTAAAGATCGTCGCCACGCTGGGCCCGGCTTCTGATGATTACGAAATGATCCGCGCCCTGCACGAGGCTGGTGCCGATGTGTTCCGCCTGAACATGTCCCATGGCGATCATTCAGAAATCAAGCGGCGGCACGAAATTATCCGACAGATCGAAAAGGACCTTGATAGCCCGATTGCCATTCTGGCCGACCTGCAAGGACCGAAGTTGCGCGTTGGTGTCTTTAAGAACGGCGAAGAAATGTTGGAAGAGGGCGCTGCCTTCCGTCTCGACCTTGATGATGCTGAAGGTGATGCGACCCGCGTGAAGTTGCCTCATAAAGAGATTTTTGACGCGCTTGAGCCAGGCGCGCATCTGCTGGTGAATGACGGTAAGATCAAACTGCGTGTCAAAGACTGCGGTGCGACGTTTGCGGATTGCGAAGTTGTCGTTGGTGGCATGATCTCGAACCGCAAGGGTGTGAACGTACCTGACGTGACGCTGCCTCTTGCGGCCTTGTCCGAGAAAGACCGCAAGGACCTTGAGTTTGTTTGCGAGCTTGGTGTCGATTGGCTGGCCTTGTCGTTCGTGCAGCGCCCGGCCGACGTTGAAGAAGCCCGCGCGCTGGCCAAAGGCCGCGCTGCGATCTTGTCCAAGATTGAAAAGCCCAACGCCGTGAAAGCCTTTGATGATATCCTCAAAGCATCTGACGGTATTATGGTTGCGCGTGGTGATCTGGGCGTTGAACTTCCCGTCCAGA
>CAYLMZ010000140.1:0-4939 GCA_964385035.1 uncultured Loktanella sp. | reverse complement strand
TCGCTGTAGCCCCGTTCGATCTTCAGTTCACCTTCGCTCGCAAAGGCGCGAGGGGCGTCCATCGCCTCTTGTGGGCTCAGTCCGAAGTCGGTGATGTTGCTGACAAAACGTGCATGCCCAGTTGATTGATACGCACCTCCCATCACACCGAATGGCATCAGGGCCTTGCCGTCCTGTTTCAGGAGCCCCGGAATGATCGTGTGGAGTGGCCGTTTGCCGGGGGCGGCCTCATTGGGGTGCCCCTTTTCGAGGGTGAAGCCCGCCCCGCGGTTCTGGAACAAGATGCCAAACTTGTCAGAAGCCAACCCCGACCCGAACGAATGGAAGATCGAATAAATGAGCGAGACTGTCATCCGGTCCTTGTCCACCACGGTGATGTAGATTGTATCCTTATGCACCTCTTCGATTACGGGCGCGTTTGGTGGCAGGACGCTGTCTGGCTTGATCAGTGCGGCCAGTTTCGCCGATGTGTCTTCCGACAGCATGTAGTCCGTCTTGGTCGTGTGGTCGGCGTCCGCGATGAACCGATCTCGGGCATCGTAGGCGAGCTTGGTCGCTTCGGCCTCGATATGGGCCCGCGCGGCCCCCCAAGGGTCCATGCCCGCGATGTCAAAATGCTTTAGGATGTTAAGCAGCAGGATCGCCGTTGCCCCCTGCCCGTTTGGTGGATGCTCATAAAGCTCCAGCCCGCCGTAGCCACCCGAAATCGGGTCGGTGTAGTCGCTGGTGTGGTTGGCGAAGTCATCAAGCGTGTGGGTCCCGCCAGCTGCTTGCAGGGATTTCACCATGTCTTCCGCGATCTCGCCTTCGTAGAACGCCTCACGCCCGTCCATGGCGATGCGGCGCAGGACCTCTGCCTGATTGGGAGCTGCGAAGACGTCACCGGTCTGCAAGGGTTTGCCGTCTTTGAGGAAGAGCTCGCGAGCATACCCTGTTAGCCCACCCTCTTGCGTGTTTTTCTCGGCGAGTGCCCAATCGAAGGCGACACGCGGGGCAACAGGGATTCCCGCCTCCGCGTAGTGGATTGAGGGAGCAAGGACCGCCTTAAGCCCCAGCTTGCCCCAGTCCTTTGACAGCGTGCAAAAGGCATCAATGGCCCCCGGCACAGTGACAGGTGCGGCCCCGTATTTTGGCATCTTCGTCAGGCCCTGATCCCTCAGTGCCGCTGCTTCGAAGCCGGCCGGTGCCCGACCGGACCCATTCATCGCGATGACCCGATCATCACCCGGTGGGGTCATCAGCACGAAACAGTCCCCGCCAATGCCCGTCATCTGTGGTTCGGCGATGCCAAGCAGGACTGCCCCGGCAATCGCCGCATCCATTGCGTTGCCACCTGCTTCGAGCATTTGCATTGCAACTTTCGCTGCAAGCGGATGCGACGTTGCGCACATGCCGTTGGTAGCGAAAACGGGGGAACGGCCGGGCAGGTGAAAATCGCGCATGGCTGGGGATCCTTTTTGTAGTCGCTTGGCAACTTAGGCCACAGCCCCGTGGCTGCAATGCTTATCTTGAGGGGTTCCCCTCGTGCCCCTGCGGGCGTAGCCTTTTGTCCAACGAGAGGGGGAGATCATGACGGAGGTCTTTATCACCGGTGCTGCCCGCACCCCGATGGGGAGTTTTCAGGGCATTTTTTCGGATATCGGCGCACCTGTTTTAGGGGGTGTTGCGATCAAGGCCGCCCTTGCGCAAGCAGATGGGCCTGCCGTTGATGAACTGATGATGGGTTGTGTTCTGCCCGCAGGCCAAGGTCAGGCCCCCGCCCGCCAAGCCGGATTCCATGCAGGCTTGCCACAGTCGGTTCCCGCCACAACCCTCAACAAAATGTGCGGCTCCGGAATGAAGTCTGCGATGATGGCTTATGACCAAATTGCCCTCGGCGCAGCACAGACCATCGTTGCAGGCGGGATGGAGAGCATGACCAACGCCCCCTATCTGATGCCCAAGATGCGGCGCGGTGCACGCATTGGTCACCAGCAGGTTCAGGACAGTATGTTCCTGGACGGGCTGGAAGATGCTTATGAAAAAGGCCGTCTGATGGGGACCTTTGCAGAAGACTGCGCAGAAAAGTTCCATTTCACCCGTGAAGCGCAGGATCAATATGCCATCGCCTCACTCGACAATGCCTTGGACGCTGAGCGCTCTGGCGCCTTTGCGAATGAGATCGTCCCTGTCACCGTGCATGCGCGCAATGGTGAAGATGTATACAGGATTGACGAGCAACCCGGCCGTGCCCATCCCAAGAAGATCCCGCTACTCAAACCCGCGTTTCGTGAGGGTGGCACAGTCACCGCGGCCAATGCCTCAAGCATCTCTGACGGGGCCGCAGCACTGGTGCTGTCGGCTGATGGCACACATGCGCGGGCCCGGATTCTGGGTCATGCCAGCCATGCTCAGGCACCGGGTTGGTTCACCACCGCCCCAGTGCCTGCGGCCCAAAAACTGCTCGACCGGCTTGGCTGGTCTGTAGCCGATGTGGATCTGTGGGAAGTTAATGAGGCCTTTGCCGTTGTCCCCATGGCGTTCATGGCCGAAATGGGCGTCCCGCGTGACAAAATGAATGTGCATGGCGGGGCTTGTGCGCTAGGGCATCCCATCGGGGCGTCTGGCGCGCGGATCATGGTGACCCTGCTCAACGCGCTTGAGCGGCATGATCTGCGACGCGGTGTTGCCGCAATTTGCATCGGAGGCGGCGAAGGCACCGCGATAGCAGTTGAAAGAGTATAGCAATCCTTGCGACATACCGGCGAAACGGAACAACACCCGCCGCAAAAGGAAGAGAAGCCCATGGCTCGCGTTGACTACCAAGAACTGTCCAAAACAATCGCAGCTCTGACCGAAGGCGAGACCGATGTGATCTCTCTTATGGCGACGGTGGCCTGTGAGGTTCACCACAGTGACGAACGATTCGACTGGACGGGGTTTTACCGTGTGACAGGCCCTGAGATGCTCAAGATCGGCCCATATCAGGGCGGTCACGGTTGTTTGGTGATTCCATTTGCGCGTGGAGTATGCGGCGCTGCCGCAAGAACCGGTGACATCCAGCTTGTTCCCGATGTGGACGCCTTCGAGGGCCATATCGCCTGTGCGTCCAGCACTCGGTCTGAACTTGTGCTACCTGTTTATACTGCCGATGGCGCTTTGCTGGGTGTCTTTGACATCGACAGCGATCAACCCGATGCTTTCGATCAGGCGGACGCTGACGCACTTCAGGCAATATTGAAAAATGTCTTTGGGATTTCAGAAATCGGTGCCAGTCTCACGCAATAGACCAAAAAAGATTTGGCGACGTGGGAGGAAATAGTCTAATGAAATTTTATGGAATTTTTTCACGGCACTCTTGCGATGTCTGAACGACTGACTGTTTCGACCCTCGGCGCGGATATCCGCGCCTTGCGCAAGACCCGTAAAATGACGCTCACAGAGCTATCAGATGCGATGGGGCGCTCGGTTGGTTGGCTCAGCCAAGTAGAGCGCGATATTTCTTTGCCGTCATTCAATGATCTTGGTCGTATGGCAGAATTGTTGGATGTCTCTGTCAGCAGTTTTATGCAGCCTGCCAGCAGCCCAGAAGAAGAGGGCATCGTCGTCCGCAAGGCTACGCGCCGTCCAATCGGCAGCCGCACACCGGGCCTGATTGAAGAGCTGTTATCGCCTGATCTGACCGACGATTTCGAAGTGATCCATTCCAGCTTCGCCCCAGGCGCTGAAATCACCGAACCGCTGACCCGCCAGACACAAGAGGTCTGCTACATCATCAAAGGTAAGTTCGAGTTGTGCGTGAATGGCAAGATTTTTGCACTGACCGCCGGCGACAGCTTTCGATTGCGCGGAGAACCGTTCACATGGCGCAATCCGGGCACAATTGAATGCGAGATCGTCTGGGTGATCTCGCCGCCGGTTTATTAGCATGGCGGCGGTGGTCAAAGGGCGCTGTGAATGTGGCGCAGTGGCATTTGAAGTCACCGGCGCCCGGCAGGCCGTCACCTTTTGCCACTGCTCTCAATGTCGTCGTTTCAGCGGACACCATTGGGCCGCAACCAATGCACCCTTTGATCAGGTCAAGTTTACGGCTGATCACGGACTGAAATGGCATGCCTCTTCGGACTGGGCCAAACGCGGGTTCTGTCAGGAATGCGGATCAAGCCTGTTTTACCGCATGAACGGCGAAGACGGCATCGGGATCGCAGCAGGGTGTCTGGACGGCCCGACTGGTCTGACCCCCGGCAAGCACATCTTTATCGCTGACAAAGGCGATTACTACGACGCGTCTGCGGACGCACCACACATCGACAAATACTAAGGGAACAACGATGGCCGATTTTCCAACATCTGCACGTGTCGTCATTATCGGTGGCGGCGTTGTGGGCGTCTCGACGCTTTATCATCTGGCCAAGAAAGGCTGGACCGACTGTGTTCTTTTGGAAAAGAACGAGCTCACAGCCGGGTCCACATGGCATGCGGCGGGCAACTGCCCGAACTTTGCCCCCAACTGGGCCGTGATGAACATGCAGCGCTATTCGCTGGATATGTATCGGACGCTCGCGGACGATGTGGATTATCCGATGAACTACCACGTGACTGGCGCGCTACGGCTTGGCCATTCCAAAGAGCGGCGTCAGGAATTTGAACGCGTGGTCGGGCAAGCCCAGGGTATGGGGCTGCCGCTTGAGATGATCGGGGTCGATGAGGTTAAGAACTACAACCCCTTCGTCGAGACCCATGATCTGTCTGGTGTCCTTTGGGATCCGCTGGATGGCGACATTGACCCAGCGCAGCTGACCCAAGCCTTGGCCAAAGGGGCCCGTGATCTGGGTGCGAAGATCGAGCGTTTCCGTCCTGCGACGGGTGTGACCCAAAAGGACTCTGGCGACTGGATCGTCCATACCGATAAGGGCGATATCACTTGCGAAAAGGTCGTCAACGCCGCTGGTTACTATGC
>CAYLMZ010000139.1:0-5090 GCA_964385035.1 uncultured Loktanella sp. | reverse complement strand
TGGAGGTCTACCCCTACGCCTGGGCCTTCTTTGTCCCCTTCATCATGGTCACGACATTCGCCGTGGTGAACCTGTTGGTGGGTCTGATCGTGAATTCAATGCAGGACGCGCACGCCGAAGAGGGGAACGCAGCGACCGATGCGTATCGGGATGAGGTGATGCGGAAACTTGATGCGATTGAGAAACGGTTGGATGAACGGGGTTAGCGAACACGCCCCATCCGAAACTGCGTAGACCGAATAGCCCGCAAAACGGCGTCTTCGATGTCATCGAGGATCTTTTCATACTCAGGGCGGCGATACGTCGGCATATGTGCCTTCGACAGGATGGACATCGCTGCATTGGCTTCAAACAAAACAAACGCGTCGTCAGCGCGCCAGCCCAGATCAATCCCAAAATAATCCAACCCGATACGCGACTTGGCCTCTGCTACGACACGATTGAAGGTCTCGTTTTCCCTCAATTGCTGATGCAATAGGAATTCACGGTCAACGATCGCATCGGTCCGGTCCATGGCGTGCACCAACCACTGATCGGCGATCAGGACATGGCGAATGTGGATCTCGTTTCCGGCGCAGACCGCGCGGACCTTGATGTACTCACCCGTATCATTTGCAAAGTCCACAAACTGCGTCATATGGATTGTCGCACCACCCCACGGAATGGCAAAAACCTTGTCCCACTCGTCGGGTCCATCCACCCTGACCAGATGGTTCCCCGACTGAGACGCGGTTGGACGGATCAACACAGGGTATTGCATGTCGTTTTCGGCAAAAGCCGCCTGAAAATCCGCAGGGTGCTGTGGCGAAAAGCGAACACACTTGGGAGCAATCAAGCCCTCAATACCTTGCAAAATCTCTGAGACGCGGTCGCGACGGGAATTCATCACACCGTCAGGGTGGTTAAAGACCGGACCGCCGGATGCCTTTGCAAGACGCTTGAGATAAGCCATCGCGGAGGCATACTCATCAGGGTCCGCACAGAAATTCACAAACCAGGCGCGCTTTGGAATTTTCACATCCGCGCCTTTTGGAACAGGATACCAAACAGTCTGCGTAGACGCGGAAATCGCCTGTTCGATGCGCGGCGTTGGCAAGAAGCAATTGGGAAAAACAAGGTTTATGGCGTTGTTGGGTTTCACCCTGCCACCAACCTTCCCACTGTCAGGAAGCGCGCGAAAATAAACCCCCGGCTTCTTTGCCATTATGCCCGCTTTTCCATCACCGCCACGCCCAGTGCCTCAAGCACCTTTGCTTCGATATGCTCGGCATTCATCGCAGCGACATCATACATCGCCTTCGGGCTCGCCTGATCAATAAAGATATCCGGCAGCACCATAGACCGATATTTCAGCCCCTGATCAAAAACCCCTTCGTCGGCCAGTAGCTGAGCAACATGAGATCCAAACCCGCCAACAGCGCCTTCTTCGACGGTGATCAACGCTTCATGATTGGCGGCAAGATCCAAAATCAAGTCACGATCCAGCGGCTTGGCAAAGCGCGCATCAGCGAGCGTCGGTGTGATCCCCTTGGCGGCCAAAGCCTCACAGGCCTTTTCGGCTTCCTGCAACCGCGTCCCGAATGACAGGATCGCAACGCGTGAGCCTTCACGGATCATGCGTCCCTTGCCGATCTCCAACAGGTCAGGGTTTTCGGGCATTTCAACACCCACACCTTCACCACGCGGAAAGCGGAAGGCGATCGGCCCATCATCATACGCAGCAGCCGTGGCAACCATGCGCACCAGTTCCGCCTCATCAGCAGCGGCCATCACCACAAAGCCGGGCAGGTTGGCGAGATATGCAACATCGAATGAGCCTGCATGGGTGGCACCATCAGCCCCCACAAGCCCCGCGCGGTCGATGGCGAAACGGACAGGCAAACGCTGGATCGCCACGTCATGGACGACCTGATCATAACCGCGCTGCAAGAAAGTCGAATAGAGCGCACAGAACGGACGCAACCCGCCAGCAGCAAGGCCCGCGCTAAAGGTCACCGCATGTTGTTCGGCAATGCCCACATCAAAACAACGGCTGGTATAGCGCTCCATAAAGCGGGTCAGGCCTGTGCCATCCGGCATCGCAGCAGTGACGGCACAAATCTTGCTATCCTCGGCGGCCAGCTTGCACAGGGTATCCGAGAACACGGACGTATAGCTTGGCGCGTTGCTTGGGGCTTTTTTCTGCTTGCCCGTGACCACATCAAATTTCGCCGTGGCATGACCCTTGTCATCAGCAAGCTCAGCAGGGGCATACCCCTTGCCCTTCTTGGTAATCGCATGGATCAGGATCGGCCCATCGGCACGCGCCTTGACGGTGCGCAGGACAGACAAGAGCTGTTCGATGTCATGACCGTCAATCGGCCCAAGATATGAGAACCCGAGTTCCTCGAACATGGTGCCGCCCACAGTCATATGCTTGAGCATATCCTTCGCGCGTTTGGCCCCTTCGCGGAACGGTGGCGGCAGC
The DNA here is from genome assembly GCA_964385035.1 of uncultured Loktanella sp. Classification (GTDB taxonomy): domain Bacteria; phylum Pseudomonadota; class Alphaproteobacteria; order Rhodobacterales; family Rhodobacteraceae; genus Yoonia. Next base: position 2,623 of record CAYLMZ010000139.1, on the reverse strand, counting down.
AAGGACACGGCACCCTTCGCGGCGGCCTTGAACTCCTGAAAAGGCTCTCCAGCATAGAGACGTGAGAGATACGACGACATGGCCCCAGTCGGCGGGGCAATGGACATCTCATTATCATTCAGGATCACAATCAACCGCTTGCCCAAGTGACCGGCATTGTTCATCGCCTCATAGGCCATACCAGCCGACATGGCCCCATCGCCGATAATGGCAATCGCATCACCGCCTTCGCCACCCAGATCACGGGCGACAGCAAAACCAAGGGCGGCCGAAATCGACGTGCTCGAGTGGGCGGCGCCAAAAGGATCGTAAGGACTTTCAGAGCGCTTGGTGAACCCGCTCAAACCACCCTCGGTCCGCAAGGTGCGAATACGATCGCGACGGCCAGTCAGGATCTTGTGCGGATAACACTGGTGGGACACATCCCAGATGATCTTGTCCTTGGGGGCGTCAAAGACCGCATGCAAGGCCACCGTCATCTCGACAACACCCAAACCAGCCCCCAAGTGGCCACCGGTTTCAGACACGGCAGAAATCGTCTCGGCCCGCAGATCGTCGGCCAAGGCCCGCAACTCGGCGTCAGACAGCGACTTCATATCAATAGGTGTGTTCACCCGATCCAGAACGGGGGTATGGGGGCGGTCAGACATAGCGACCCTTCTTTAATGCGTGCGCGCAATCACGAACCGCGCGGCTTCCTTCAGTGTTTCGGCATCCTCGCCATAAGGAGATAGCGCATCACAAGCTTCATCAACCAATTCACTCGCGCGGCGCTTTGCCCCATCGAGGCCTAATAGAGAAACAAACGTGGCTTTGCCAGCGGCGGCGTCCTTGCCCACGGCCTTGCCAACCACCGCAGCATCGCCGGTTTCATCAAGCACATCATCAGCAATCTGAAAGGCAAGGCCCAAGGCATCACCATAAATCGCGAGCGGTTCACGCTCTGCCTCGGCCATCCGCGGCCCAACCAGAGCGGACCATGATATCAGGGCACCGGTCTTGCCTGCCTGCAAAGCAATGATCTGTTCCAGATCAAGCGGCTGCACCGCTGTCTCGGCGGCAATATCCGCAGCCTGACCACCGACCATCCCGCGCACACCGGAAGCATGGGCCAATGACACAACAAGGTTCATCTTGGCACGGGGTGAACATTCAGCCTGCACCAGTAATTCAAAGGCCAGAGCCTGCAAACCATCACCGGCCAAGACCGCCGTCGCCTCGTCCCACTTTTTATGGACTGTGGGCTGACCACGACGCAGATCGTCATCATCCATGCAAGGCATGTCATCGTGAACCAGCGAATAGCCGTGAATACACTCGATCGCAGCGGCAGCACCGGCGGCTTTTACTGGGTTGATCTGGTGCAATCGCGCGCTTTCAAGGGCAAGAAAGGCACGCAACGCTTTACCACCCTGCACCGCGTAAAGCATCGCTTCGGGGACGGGCCCCTCTAGGGCACTCAGGGCAAAACCAATCCGCGCTTCTGCGACTTTGGCGGCTTGCGCCATCGCCTCTTTGAGCGGTTGGCGGGCAAGTGCCGCAAGGCGCGTTGCGGCATCAACCATCAAGCGGCGCTGTCTTTTCAGGGGTGCCGTCAGCACCAAGCGTGATTTTGGCAACCTTTTCTTCGGCTTCTTTCAGCTTGGCCTCACAACGGGCCTTGAGTGCGGCACCACGCTCATAAAGCGCGATGCTTTCATCCAAAGCCACATCACCACGCTCAAGCTGCCCAACGACAGTCTCCAACTCCTTGATTGCTTCTTCAAAGCTCATGGCATCAATTTCGCTCATCGGCCCTTTTCCTCCAACACACGGACATGGGCGGCAGCAGATGCGCCCAGCGCCTCAAGGTCATAGCCGCCTTCAAGGCTGGAAACCAGCCGCCCCGCGCAATGGGTGGCCGCAATTTCACAGAGTTTCTCGGTGACCCACACAAAATCATCAGTCTCCAGCATCATGCCGGCCAAAGGATCGGCCTTGTGGGCGTCAAAGCCGGCAGAAATGATGATCAGCTCTGGGGCAAAAGCCTCAAGCCGCGGAAAAACCTGATCCTGATAAGCCGCACGAAACGCAACCGAGCCTGTGCCATCCGGCAACGGCACATTCAGCACATTGCCCACACCGGTCTCATGCGCCGCACCGGTGCCGGGATAAAGCGGGGATTGATGGGTCGAACAAAACAGAATGCGCGCATCATCCTCAACCAGATCCTGCGTGCCGTTGCCGTGATGGACATCGAAATCGACAATGGCGACACGGGAGAGCCCGTGATGATCCAAGGCATGTTTGGCCCCCACCACGACACTGCCGAAGAAACAAAAGCCCATCGCGGTTTCACGCTCGGCATGGTGACCGGGCGGACGGACGGCAGCAAAGGCGTTCTGGGCATCACCCGCCATCACCAGATCGACGGCCCGCACCACACCACCGGCAGCACGATAGGCCGCAGCCAAAGTGCCAGGTGACATATGGGTGTCAGCATCAAGCGACCGCCATCCATCCGTGGGAACAGCATCCCTGACGGCATCAATATGCGATTTGGGATGGGCGCGCAGAAGATCATCCTCTGCGGCCAATGGGGCTTTCACGCGCATCAGGTCCATCCCCTCCAGCGCACCAAGCA
>CAYLMZ010000138.1:2301-5275 GCA_964385035.1 uncultured Loktanella sp. | reverse complement strand
GCCACTCCTCATACGCCACCAGCGGCCTGAAATAGGCAATCATCCGCATCTCGCCCGCCGCCTGCCCCCATGGGGCCACGCCGTGCACAAGATGCCGGTCCAGCAAGATCGCTTGCCCGGGTGTTGCCTGCACCTCGACACGCTCACAGGTCTCAAAGACCTTCCGCCGGGCGGCCTGATAAATCTCGGTGACATCCATTTCGCCCCATACCTCTGGCGCAAGCCCGGCAAAGGCCCGTGCAAAGGCGTCGCGCATGATCACATGACTGCCCGGCCAAACAACCAAAGGGCTGGCCGTGCAGTCATTCAAGGGCAGCCCCAGAATAAACCCATGTGGTTCGCGCAGATGTCGGCGGCGGGCGGGCCCCTCTGGCAACAACCCATCGACGTGGGCCGCATCGCGGTTCCGGCGATACCTGTGGGCGGCATCACTCTCGCCTTCGTCTTGCTGTGGATAGCCCGGAAACACGACCGAGAGCTGGGCAGCATGCCAAACTTCGGGGGCCTTCACATACGCGAGAAATGACCCCCTGAGCGGCACCCCCGCCACGCTGCCGTCAGCGGCATTGGGCAAAGCATCGACACCCACAAACCACGTGCCACCGTGGCGACGTTCGCCATCACCTTCAATTACATCTGTGGCGACCCCAAGGGCTGCATCCGCCCAAGCCAAAAGATCGGCACAGCCGTCAAAGACGACATAGCCATCCCGATGAAGTGCCTCTGCTACCATCCCAGCGCCTTGCGCAGCATGTTCAGCGCAACAAGGATCAAAAACACCCCGAAAATCCGCTTCAGCGGCCCCGGATCAAGCTTATGGGCCAAGGCGGCCCCCCATGGCGCTGTGATGATCGTCATGGCGACGATCAGGCCGAAGGCCAGAAAGTTCACCGCACCTACCGTAAACGGTGGGGCGACAGGCAGATCAACCAGCAAAAAGCCCACAACAGCAGGCACAGCGATGATCACGCCAAATCCCGCAGCGGTGGCGACAGCACGGTGGATGGGCACATTGAACAGGGTCATCGTCGGCACCCCGAATGACCCACCACCAATCCCCATCAGAACGGACAGAAAGCCCAAGACAGGGGATAACACCCAACGCAGCGGGCCTTGCGGCATCGCCTCGGCCAAACGCCAGGCAGATTTCCCGAAAGTCATGTAAAGGCCAACGATGATGGCCAACACCCCAAAGATTGCCTGCAACGCCTCTGAGCGCAGCGACGCGGCCACGAGCACACCCAACGTCGCCCCAACAGCAATGCCAAGGGTCCAGCCCCTGAGGATGTCCCAATCCACGGCACCCTTCTTGTTATGGGCCGATACTGATCGTAACGACGTGACAATGATCGTCGCCAGTGACGTTCCAAGACACATCTGCATCAGTTGCGGGCTATCATAGCCCAGCGCGGTGAACACATAAAAGAACGCAGGCACCAAGACGATGCCGCCGCCCACCCCTAGAAGGCCTGCCAAAACACCGGCAAAAGCCCCGAGCGCCAACAGCAACGCTGCCATTGTGGCCAGCAACATCATATCATCCATCTTCGGAAATCCTTCAGGCCGCAGCGCGTGTCACGTAACTTAGGGCATCCAGCATGACATCCACACCGGCCCCGTCTTTATGGGCATTCTCGGACAAGTGTCTGCGCCAACCCCGGGCGCCGGGACGGCCCTGAAACAAACCAAGCATATGGCGGGTCACTTGACCAAGCTTGCCGCCTCGCGCGATGTGGTCCGCCACATATGGGACCATCAAATGCACGACCTCTTCGGCGCTGCGGTCCATGGGATCATCATAGATGCGAGCATCTGCATTCAACAACACATCGGCAGGCGTATGGTAGGCAGCCCGCCCAATCATGACACCATCCAACCCTTGGGCAAGAAAGGCGTCTGCCTGATCAAGTGTCGCAACACCCCCGTTGACAGAAAGATGAAGAAGGGGAAACAAAGCCTTCATTTCCATCACTAAATCATAGTTTAACGGTGGGATGTCGCGGTTCTCTTTCGGGCTGAGGCCTTGCAGCCAGGCCTTGCGGGCATGCACGGAAAAGCGGTCCACACCCGCGGCAGAGACTTTGGCCAGAAACTCGGGCAGCACCTCTTCTGGGACCTGATCATCCACGCCAATACGGCACTTGACCGTCACAGGCACAGAAACCGCATCAATCATGGCAGCCACACATGCAGCAACGACCTGCGGTGTCTCCATCAAGACAGCACCAAAGCTTCCGGACTGCACACGATCCGAAGGGCACCCGCAGTTGAGATTGATTTCATCATAGCCATAGCCCTCAGCGATGCGAGCGGCTTCGGCCAATTGCGCAGGATCAGAACCACCAAGCTGCAAAGCAACAGGATGCTCTGCCCCGTCAAACCCCAACAGGCGTTCACGATCCCCGTGAATGACAGCCGGTGCGGTTACCATCTCGGTGTAAAGAAGCGTGTGGCGCGTCATCAAACGGTGGAAGTACCGGCAATGGCGGTCCGTCCAGTCCATCATCGGGGCGACACTGAGTTTGGCGTGCGCGGTCAGGTGCATGTTTCCATCATCGTCGTGGCTGCTTTGGGCGTTCTGATAAGGGAAAACCAGATCGAAGGCGACCTATGAATTCCTAAAGGGGCACTCCGGCATGCAGCGCAAGCATGGGCAATATCTTGGGCCCAGAGGCAACAAGACAGCAAAATACGGGACGCAACAGTGCGCGATACACATCGGTGTCGTTGGTTTCGAATCGGAAACGCACGCTAAGCATGTTTTTTCATTGCTTCCACACGTTAGAGATTTACAATTTAAGGCAGAAATGTGTCACTTTCAAAAACTGCTGTCCTTTTGGGCAGTGAGTGAATGATTTGATCAAATTTTCATTGACGGCGCACCCAGCAACACGCGATGACGATCACGCCTTCGGGCACCGTGAGTGTATTTAGTGAGTAAAATGATGCGAGTAACAAGAGTAGCGAGTGCCGT
>CAYLMZ010000138.1:0-2201 GCA_964385035.1 uncultured Loktanella sp. | reverse complement strand
CGTGAGTGTATTTAGTGAGTAAAATGATGCGAGTAACAAGAGTAGCGAGTGCCGTCTTTATGGCAGCGGCAGGGCTGTCCGTTCCGACGGGTGTCAGCGCAGGTGAGATTGCGCTGACACTGACCGCCCAAGACATCACCATTGTTGGCGAATTGTTGACGTTCGAAAACGAAACCTATGTTGTCGCGACCGAGACCGGAACAATCCATGTTCCTGCGGTCATGGCGACATGCGCCGGCGACGACTGTGTGTTTGTCACAGCAGCCCAAGGAGCCACCGGCTAAAGCAACACAGCTTGGCCTGTTCGGGCGCTCTCCTGTGCGGCCAGGCCAATCTGGACGGCCTTTGCGCCGTCAGCCAGCGTGACTTCAACCTGTCCTTCCCCCCGAACAACAGCGTTGAACCGTTGGTGCTGGTAGTAGGTTGAGCCATTATGATCGCCTGCGGCCAGCAAAGCCGGATCAACCGGAATTTCCGACACATAGGGTCCCTTTGGCGCGCGCGGGCTGATAATCATCTGCGGCACCGGAGGATCACCCAGCAGTTTCGGCCAGAACCGCCCAGGCCCCGGGACCAAAGCCTCAATCTTGCCCTTGGGGCCAACGGCACTGATCTCTTCTTGGTATTTTGAGCCTTCAGCAAACATCGACAATTCAAGCATTGCGCGTGTGCCCTTGGCAAAATCAAGGATCACGTAGCCATGATCCCAAATGTCGGGAACCTCATCGTTGTAGCGCTCATCGAGATGGTTCATCGCCTGTCCTGCACTGGCCATCACGCGCACAGGTTCATCCTGCAAAATCAGGCGCATCAGATCAAAGAAATGGCAGCATTTCTCGACCAATGTGCCGCCGGTCTTGGCATTGAAACGGTTCCAATCGCCGATCTTTGGCAAGAAGGGAAAGCGATGCTCACGAATGGTCAGCATGGCAATCCCGCCAGTGACCTGCTCGGCCTGTGCAATCAGGGCGGCCACAGGCGGCATATAACGATACTCCATCGCAACCCAGACCGGATGGGGGTAGTCCTTGAACACTTCATCCAGCACGGCGGCATCCGCAGGATTGGTATAAAGCGGCTTTTCGCACAGGATCGGCATAGGCCGGGTCGCGGCAATCTTTTGCAGTTGTTCTACATGCAGATAGTTGGGGCTGACGATCACAACAGCGTCGAGGTTCTCAAAGGCCAGCAGGTCCTCAAGGCTGCTCGCCACATGGGCCTCCTCTGCGAGGGTCGCCGCTGACTCCGCCAGTTCCGCAACCGGATCATAGACCACAGACACGCGGCCTTGCGGCAGCAGGTTAATGTTCTGGATGTGCTCTCGGCCCATCATACCGCAGCCGATCAGGCCGTAGTTTACCATGTCCACGTCGTTACCCTTTTCCCATACGCGAGATGTAAGTGGCGCGGCTGGTGTCATACCATGTCCGCGAATATTCGGCCGGTTCTTTGGCGGCGGTCCGGCTGACACGCGCGATAAAGCCAGTTGTCGTTCCTTCTGCAAGATGAAACGTGGGTGGGGTCCAGTCCGGCAAACGGTCCACACCGATACGATCCTCAACCGAAGCAATCACCAACCCAAGTTCATGGCGGTAAAAGTGATAAAGCGAGTCCGAAAGGTCCCCTATCGCCACATCATCACGCCAACCGGCATCCAGCCAGATTTCCTCTAATGCGATCAGCACATTACCCAGATAGCGCAAGCGCCTGATCCGGTGGGCGTCACTGTGACCGCCCAGAGCGGCAAATTCATCAGGTTTGGGCAAACGATCAACAGACAGGACCTTTGCGGTTGGCAACCCACCTCCCTGCAACAGCTCCAGCCGAAAAAATGCATAAACGCTTTCGACACTGGCTTTGTGACGGATGTAGTTGCCCGAGCCCTGGACCCGCTCCAGCAGCCCTTTCGCCTCTACGTCGGACAGGGCCTTGCGCAATGTGCCAACAGCCACGCCCAGATCATCGGCCATCTCGCGCTCTGGCGGCAAGCGGGCACCATCGGCCAAACGACCGGCGGCGATCTCGCGGATCAACATCTCGCTGAGTTGGATGAACTTGGGCAGTTCAGAGGTCTGTGCCACAGCGTCTCCTCCCAAATCCGCGCGACTCAAAAATTGATACAGTATTGATACAGATCATTCCAAATGCTACGCAAGACCAAAGACAGACTTCTGGGGAGGAGAATCAATGACTGTCGTGCC
>CAYLMZ010000137.1:0-5316 GCA_964385035.1 uncultured Loktanella sp. | reverse complement strand
AAATGGTGCCCAGGAGAGGACTCGAACCTCCACGTCCATACAGACACCAGCACCTGAAGCTGGCGCGTCTACCAATTCCGCCACCTGGGCACAGGGTGCGTGAGGGGCGATTTACGCCGCAGGGTGGGTGCTGTCAACGCGATTCGAGGACAAAAAAGCGCGGTTCGTCGGATTCCTTGGTTTGCGCCTTGTCGTAGCCAAACCTGAGGAGTAAACCAGCGCCGACTATCTAAGAGGCTTCACGATGTCCAAGCTCGTAACAATCTTTGGCGGTTCCGGTTTTGTCGGTCGCTACATCGCCCGCCGTATGGCGAAACAGGGATGGCGCGTGCGTGTCGCTGTGCGCAATGTCAACGAGGCGATGTTCGTGCGCCCATATGGTGTTGTGGGTCAGGTTGAGCCGGTCTTTTGCAACATCCGCGATGATGCCTCAGTCGCTGCTGTCACCGAAGGGTCTGATGCGGTTGTGAACTGCGTTGGTGTCCTTGATGAGGTTGGTAAGAACACGTTTGCCGCTGTGCAGGCCGAAGGTGCAGAGCGGATCGCCCGTATCGCGGCCTCTTTCGATATCGCGCATATGGTGCATATCTCTGCCATCGGCGCTGATGCCGAGGCGGATAGCGCTTATTCGCGCACCAAAGCGGCCGGCGAGGCTGGTGTCCTGTCTCATATGCCGGGTGCTGTCATTCTGCGTCCTTCGATCATCTTTGGCCCCGAAGATCAGTTCTTTAATCGCTTTGCGGGCATGACCCGTTTGGGGCCTGTTCTGCCAATCATCGGTGCTGATACAAAGTTCCAGCCGGTTTACGTCGATGATGTCGCTGCTGCGGCCGAAAAGGCAGTGCTCGGTCAGGTCGAAGCCGGTGTTTATGAGTTGGGCGGCCCTGATGTGCATTCGTTCCGCGAGTTGATGCAGATCATGCTTGGTGTTGTGCGCCGTCGTCGATTGATCTTGAACACGCCATTCTGGGCGGCCCGTTTGATGGCCTTTGGTTTCGGTGTGGTGCGTTTTTTGTCGTTTGGCCTGATCAAAGGCCCTGTGACCAAGGATCAGGTGGTCAATCTTGCCATCGACAATGTCGTGTCTGAAGGCGCCAAGGGTTTTGACGATCTGGGTCTGCGCCCGACAGCACTTGAAGCCGTTCTGCCTGATTATTTGTGGCGCTTCCGTCCGTCCGGCCAATACGACGCGATCAAGGAATCGGCCAAGAACCTGAAGGTCTAGGTGTAGGCGATCCAAAGCAAGACGCAGCCCAATCCGATCCGGTAAATCACGTAAGGTGTGAAGCTGACGGATTTCAGCAGTCGCATCATGAGCGTCAGCGCAAAGAGAGCGGCGACAAAGGACATCGCAACGACGATTCCGATGTCGCGAAGTGCACCTGCATCCGCGCTTCCCACGACGTCTAAACTCAAGAGCGCTGCTGAGGCGATGATCGTCGGGATCGACATGAGCATGGCTAGCCTTGCCGCGTCCTCGCGACCATAGCCCAGGATCCGTCCCGCCGTGATGGTGATCCCTGATCGCGATGTGCCGGGGATCAGAGCGACCGCCTGCCAAAGCCCCATTTGAAACGCGTGTTTGAGTGTCCAGCCTTCGGCAGTGCGGTTTTGTGGGCCTTTCTGATCAGCCCAGTAAAGCAAGACCCCAAAGACGATCATTGCCCAGCCGATGACTGCAATCCCGCGCATCATCTCGGACAGGCCAGTGACCTTCAGGATCAGTCCAACGACAATCACAGGCACGGTTGCGATCACCAAGCACAGCGCAAGGAATGCCCCTTTGGTGTCGATCTTTCCCCGCATGAGCCGCCCCAACCCGCCCAGCGCAAGACGCACGTCGGCCCAGAAATACAAAATGACGGCGCCTAGGGTTCCCAGATGTGCCGCGACATCAATGACCTGCCCTTGATCGGCCAGACCTGATAAGTTGGGCAGTAGGATCAGGTGTCCCGAAGATGACACCGGCAGAAACTCGGTAAGCCCTTGGATCAGGGCGATAAGAAGCAGATTGAAGGTCGTCATGGGCCCGGCTTTGATTCGTTGCTTTCAACCTAAACACATGAGATTTCGGGGGAAGAGTTGATATAGGTCACAAAACGGACCTAAAAATCGCTAAGGTTTCACGAGTTCGGCCCACTTCGTGCCAGATTTATTCAATATAGGTCAGCACTATTGCCTTTTCATTTCTGTTTGCCCGCTTTAAAAGGCAGTTCGCTCTGAATACCCGGGAGGATGGCGCATGGCTGGCCAAAAGATGTTGAAGTTCACGAAAGTCGAACGCGAGATGCCCGAGAAGCGTCCGCCTAATCTGCGCAAAGAAGACTTCGGAGAGATTTACGCAGAGTACGCCTTGGCCAAAGCCGAAGAGCAGGCGAGCCGTTGCAGCCAATGTGGTGTTCCTTACTGTCAGTCCCATTGCCCGCTGCATAACAACATCCCTGACTGGCTGCGTTTGACTGCCGAAGGGCGTCTGCAAGAAGCCTATGACGTCAGCCAAGCCACAAACACATTCCCCGAGATTTGCGGCCGCATCTGCCCGCAGGATCGCCTTTGCGAAGGCAACTGTGTCATCGAACAGTCTGGCCATGGGACTGTGACGATCGGCTCGGTCGAGAAATTCATCACAGATACCGCCTTTGAAGAAGGCTGGGTCAAGCCGATCCGCCCCTCAATGGAGCGTAGCGAAAGCGTCGGCATCATTGGTGCGGGCCCCGGTGGTCTGGCTGCTGCTGACATGCTGCGCCGTCAGGGTGTGCAGGTCACCGTCTATGATCGCTATGACCGTGGTGGCGGCTTGCTGACCTACGGCATTCCGGGCTTTAAGCTGGAAAAAGACGTTGTGATGCAGCGGATGGCCCAGCTTGAGGATGGCGGCGTCCAGTTTGTCCTGAACTGTGACGTGGGCGAGGACCTGTCATTCGATGCGATCCGTGGCAAGCATGATGCCGTCCTGATCGCCACAGGCGTTTACAAGACACGCGATCTGCCGAATTCCCATGCTGAGGGTCTTGTGAGTGCGATTGACTATCTGACCGCCAGCAACCGCAAGAGCTTTGGCGATGATGTGCCGGAATTTGAGAGCGGTGAGCTCAACGCCGAGGGCAAGCGTGTTGTCGTGATCGGTGGTGGTGACACGGCGATGGACTGTGTCCGCACTGCGATCCGTCAGGGTGCCGAGAGCGTCAAATGCCTTTACCGGCGTGACCGCGCCAACATGCCAGGCTCTCAGCGCGAAGTGCAGAATGCAGAAGAAGAAGGCGTGGAGTTCGTTTGGCTCTCTGCCCCCAACGGATTTGAGGGTGAGCCTGTCACGGGCGTGAAAGTCCAGAAGATGCGCCTTGGTGCGCCTGATGCCACAGGTCGTCAGATGCCAGAGGTGATCGAAGGTGCCGACTATGTTGAAGGCGCTGATCTGGTGATTAAGGCCCTTGGATTTGAGCCTGAGGACCTGCCAAAGCTTTGGGGTGTTGACGGTCTGGAAGTGACCCGCTGGGGTACGATCAAGGCTGAATTCACCACCGGCAAGACGTCATTGGATGGCGTGTTTGCTGCCGGTGACATCGTGCGTGGTGCCTCGCTTGTTGTCTGGGCGATCCGTGATGGTCGCGACTGCGCCGAGGCGATCATGGAATACCTAGGACAAGCCGAAACTGTCGCTGCCGAATAGTGTCTGCCGTCCGTCGGCAAAACGTCGGCAAAGTGTATGGCAAACCTGCACGGTGCTCCGCGCAACACGTCAAACCTACTTACCTAAAGGGTAAAGAAATGATGAAACCACTCACCATTCTGGCCGCGCTTACAGTAGCGACACCTGTCGCTGCCCAGCAAAGCTTTGAAGCCCCTGCCGGTTGCGAGGCCAAGTTTACTGTTCAGCACAAAGGCTGTGTCGTGATTAACGTCTGGCAGTGTGAGGCTGACACGCCCGGCGATCAGTGGAGCGCTCTTTTCAGTCAGGCTGGATTGTTCAGTGTCCAGCGCTTTGACCGCGAATTCCAGTGGATGGAGTCGTTCAAGGTCACGGGCGATGAAACGCTCATCACCCCTGCGGATGATCCCGCATCATTGGACGAGCTTTTCGAGACCCAGATCGATACTTGGGATTTCACACTTGAGACCGAGAACGGCCTCGAACGTCATGTGGGCTACGATCTGTTGACCGGTGAGACTGTCATGATCGATGGCGAGGAACTGCTGCGCACCGAATATCAGGGTCGCACCCTGAACGCCGAGGGCGAGGAGATCGACCAAGGCGTTGGCCGCCAATACGTCAGCGAAAAACACCGGATGTTCTTCCTTGGCGAAAGCTGGGATGCAGAAAGCCCCGATGACATCCTCGATATGTCCCCTGTGGAATTCATCTATCCCGGGGAGCCCGGCTTTTTTTCCGCCGTCCCGATTTATGAATGCAACGAGATTGACGCGCGCTTTACCCAGTAAGACCGCCAAAGAACAAAGCCCGCCCCCCGTGGTGGCCCCGCCTAGAGAAGGAAATACCGATGACAACATATGACGCAAATTGGGTCGCCGCCGAGGAAGCCAAGCGCCAGTGGATGGCCGAGAATGGTCTCTATAAGGATGATGACGAGCATGCCTCTTGTGGTGTGGGTCTTGTCGTGTCCATCGACGGCTCTGCCTCGCGCGATGTTGTGGAAAAGGGCATTGATGCCCTGAAGGCCGTCTGGCACCGCGGTGCTGTGGATGCTGATGGGAAGACCGGTGACGGTGCTGGTATTCACGTCCAGATCCCTGTTCCGTTCTTTTATGATCAGATTGAACGCACTGGTCACAAGCCAGACCACGATCACCTGATTGCGGTTGGTCAGATTTTCCTGCCCCGCACCGACTTTGGTGCGCAGGAACGCTGCCGCACGATCGTTGAGACTGAAGTCTTGCGCATGGGCCATTATATCTATGGTTGGCGTCATGTCCCTGTGAACACCGAAGTTCTGGGCGAAAAGGCCAATGCCACCCGTCCTGAGATCGAACAAATCCTGATCCGCAACGAAAAGGGTCTGGATGAAGAGCAATTTGAGCGTGAGCTTTACATCATCCGTCGCCGCATCGAGAAAGCTGCCACGGCTGCTGGCATTGGTGGGATGTATGTTTGTTCCTTGTCTTGCCGTTCGATCATCTACAAAGGCATGATGCTGGCTGAGCAGGTCGCTGAATTCTACCCTGATCTGATGGACGCCCGCTTTGAGTCCGCCTTTGCGATCTACCACCAGCGTTATTCCACCAACACGTTCCCACAGTGGTCGCTGGCCCAGCCGTTCCGCATGTTGGCCCATAATGGTGAGATCAACACGTTGAAGG
>CAYLMZ010000136.1:0-5403 GCA_964385035.1 uncultured Loktanella sp. | reverse complement strand
CATCCGAGACCTTGGCACATTCCGCCGCGATCTCTGCGTCTGAGAAACGCATGGCGGCCGGGGTCAGATCCAAACGGTCAAACTTGGAGGTCAATTCGATGACAGCCGCATCTCCACGAGCACGAACGTCTGCAATGATTTCCGCCACCACATGATCCACATCCGGACTATCCTCACGCTTTGCGGCCAAAAGGGCGTCAAAACGGGCCTGAAAATCGAGATCAGTGGTGGACAAAAACTGTGGCATCGCGGGGTCACTCCTTCGTGGGAGGGACATAGCGGGCAGGACGGTGGGGGGCAATGGGGGGAGCCAAAGTCCGTATTACGGTCGGATAACCCAGTCAAATGGCTCGCAGGCCATTACTATTTTTCAAGGTTACTAATCTGCAATTTTTTGATCTGCTGGCCGGCAACGCGAAGCGCTTCTTGCGCATCTTCAAGATTGAAGAACACCATGCCGCCTGGAACAACCGGTCCCCATATGGCGAGCCACTGGTAACCACCTGGTAGGACACTCGAGAGCAGGTTTCCGCGCAATGTTCCGACAACTAAGCAATTGGCTGGATAGCGAAATGCACGCATGCTCGGTCTGAGGCGGACATTTTGCAATCTACCTTTCTTGCCAACACGCGCCAGCAGTCTCTTGCTCGTAATGGCATACCGTAGATTCTGTCGGGTCCTGAAACTCAGATAGCCCATCAAGAAAAATGCAAGTGGAACGATAAGAAAAATGGCGGCCCCGACAAGACTACTACCGGTCATCTGGGTGTTCTGCTGGTTACCTGCAAACAGCGCCCACAAATTCAGTCCGCCAAGTGTCAGGCCGATGAACCCTACAACCTGAAACCACATTTCTCGTGCCCCGCCACCGAACCAGTGTCCCGATGAATGCCCAGACCAATGGAGAAACTCATCGTCCTCAAGAAACTGTTTCCACTCAGCATGTGGGTCGGTCTCTTTATTCACCCCTCATGCCCCGGCACTTTCCCCGAAGGCGCGGCATAAGGCCGTGTCACGTCTCGCAAAAGCACCTCGAGCGCCTCGACCTCAATGCCGATCACGCCGTCGCCCGCGAGTGTCATCTCCACACGGCCCATCCCGTCCTCGGACGCCACAAACCCGATCGACAACAGTGAATAGACCGTCTCTGTGTCCGCAGGATCAACACCCTGACTTTGGACGCGGAGCACATCTTCAACGGACAAGACCGACTGCACCCGCTCGACCGCACGCCCACGCTTTTGGGCGCGCTCTGCATCTTCCCAGCGAAACCGGTTGAGCAGAATAGCAAAGCGACGTGCCTTGCGGTCCCACCGCATTTCGGCACTTGGAAAAACAGCGTCCTGCGCAAGGGCGGCCAAGACCTGCAAATCCTCCGTATCGAGGGCCTTTAGGCGGAGCGGGGCCTCACGGCCGTCTTCGAAACTAGCGTCTTCGGTCATGTGCTCACCCGTTCGATCTGGGCACCCACGGCACCGAGTTTCTCTTCGATATGCTCATACCCGCGATCAAGGTGGTAGATGCGGCTGACGACCGTCTCGCCTTCCGCTGCTAGCCCCGCAAGGATCAGCGAGACAGAGGCGCGCAGGTCCGTGGCCATCACCGGCGCACCTTTCAGCTGCTCGACCCCGTGCACCGTCGCGACACCACCCTGAACCTCGATATTCGCGCCCATACGGATCAGTTCGGGGGCATGCATAAAGCGGTTCTCGAAAATTTTCTCTTCCAGAACAGAAGTGCCGTCGGCCGTACAGAGCATCGCCATCATCTGGGCCTGCAAGTCTGTGGGAAAACCGGGGAAAACCTCGGTGACGACATCAACAGCCCTCGGGCGGTCGCCACGCAGTTTGACCTTTAGCCCGGCTTCCGTCTCGGTCACGTCAATGCCCGCAGCATCCAGCTTTTCAACAAACGATCCAACAAGATCGAGCCGTCCGCCCAGACATTCGACCTCGCCACCGGCAAAAACAGGGGCCAGCATATAGGTGCCCAGCTCGATCCGGTCAGTGACAACAGGGTGGGTTGCAGCACCCAGCCGGTCCACACCCTGCACCTCGATGGTGCTGGTGCCATCACCGGAAATCTGGGCACCCATCGCGCACAGGCACTTCGCCAGATCAACAATCTCTGGCTCTCGGGCTGCATTTTCAATCAGCGTTGTCCCCTTGGCGAGGGTCGCGGCCATCAACACGTTCTCTGTCGCGCCGACAGAAGCAAAGCGTAACGGGACGCGCGCGCCCTTCAACCCGCCGGATGCTTTGGCGTGCAGATACCCGTCCCGCAACTCAATCTCGGCCCCCATCGCCTCAAGCGCTGTGACATGAATATCCATCGGGCGGGCACCAATCGCGCAGCCACCGGGCAAGGACACTTCAGCCTGATGGTGACGGGCAAGAAGCGGGCCCAGCACAAGGTTTGAGGCACGCATCTTGCGCACAATCTCATAATCGGCACGGGTCGAGGTCATGGCATGAGACGACAGCACCTGCACCTTGCCATCCTGCAAGGCAGTGACCTCTACTCCCAAGGATTGCAGCAGGGCGGTCATCGTCTTGATATCCGACAGACGCGGTGCGTTGGTCAGGGTCAGCGGCTCTTCTGACAGCAATGTGGCAGGCATCAAAGTCAATGCCGCGTTTTTGGCGCCCGCAATGGGAATTTGCCCGTTCAGCGGGGTGCCGCCTTTGACCAGAATCGAATCCATACTGCCTATTCTTTCTTATCTTGCGCACCATTGCGGGCGCGTGCCTGTGCCTTGCGTTTGGCCATATTCGCCTTGAGCGCCGCTTTCAGCCGGTTTTCGCGGATTTCAGCAGCCGTCTTAGTTTTTTTCTTTGGGTCTTTGTCGCTCATGCAGGTGGTCTTAGCAATAAGGGGAAAAAGCGTCCAGAGAGGGCTTGCGCGACCCGAAATTTGCGTCTAGTTCACGGCGGCAGATGCCGGGGTAGCTCAGTGGTAGTAGCGCGTCATTGGTAATGACGAGGTCGAGAGTTCAATTCTCTCTCCCGGCACCATTTCAACTCTTACAGTCATATCTGCGCTTGGGCGTATCGTCCGAAAGTGCTCTGCCTGACCTATCGGCAGCCTGAAACCAAGATGAGCTGAGGGCGATGGTCCCATTCTAAGTCAGACGTTCTTGCTGGCCATCACCAGTGCCTTTCTCGTCGCAACAGTCAAACTCTTGAGGTTCTGAGGTTCGATGATACTGACGTGATCGCCCTCACATGGAACGATACCGATCACCTTTGCGACTGTTCCCCAGCCATGATCGCGATCAGGCCAATAGTGCTTGCGTATCCACGCGGGTGGTGCATCAGCAACAGTGCGCACCATCACAATGCGGACAGTGGAGGGTGTCGGGGAATAGGCACCCGCAGCCAAGTAACATGCATCATGAAACGCGATTAAGGGGTCGCCCGGACGAATCCACGACGGTGGAGGAATAACGTTCGTGCCCTGTGTTTGCGGCGCAGGACCATCGATAGAAAGCTGATCTGACAAGGCTTCTGATTTGAATTTGTCCCGCATTGCGCGCATCTGCCCTACCAGCGACTGCCAACTGAGGTGCTTTGCCACGCCCAACATGCGGCCAATAACTCTTTCTTTCAAAGTCCTTGGTGTTTTCTCGCGGAGCGACTGAAGATTTGTATCGATCATGATTACAGTCGGTGTCTTGCCTTTGCGCGCCAGTCGTTGAGCAATGGCATAGGCAAGAGAACCACCGATCGAATACCCCCATATAATGGGACGGTCACAGGCTTCTGCAAAGGCAGGTTCCATTCGGGTGGCCAATTCTTCAATTGACTCACATGTCATTGGCCCGCCGGCAAAGGGTGGATAAAGCACGCCTCGCAGATGCCACCTCTTGCGGAGCCGTTGCGCCAAGGGTCGGAACATCAACACATGGCCTGCAAGGCCCGCGAGCACAAAGACTTCGCGTGCTCCCGGTGTCGCTTTGGTCAGGTCCTTGATGGGACCGAAGGTAGGCAAGTTGTCAGTCAAGTTTCCGTTTTTGTTCGATAAGTTCGATCAATCCAGAAAGAGTTGGGTTGTCCATAACTTCGTCGTCATCGATCTCAACGCTAAAAACCTCCTCAACATGCATGATGGTCTCAAAACGAGTCAAACTATCGAACTCAACTTCGTCAAAGTTCAGATCTTTACCAGCTCTAATTGAGCTGATCATCTCAGCACTCAACGTTTTACCACTTGCCTTGAGAAGCGCATCAATCACTGTTTGGCGTACGTGCGACATTGAACTAAGCAACCTCAATTATGAATTCTTCAGCAACTGCAAATACATCGTCACGCCGTAGCTTATAGGACCGGACTTCTGGAAGTACGGCTGCTGGCTCAAGTGTCTCAATGATTTTGCGCCATAGCATCAGCGACATCCGTCGCCCAAGACATGTATGGGCACCAAATCCAAAGAAGCGAATACGTTCCTTAGACTGAGCAGAGTCGTTGAACGCAACCAGATCAGCGCTCACCAGGCTACCAACGGGGCAGTGTTGGCCAAATAGCTCTCGCTCAGCCGTCACTTCACGAACAATGTGTGGAAGGCCTGTTCGCGGCGGCGTACTGGGGTCCTTGGAGTTGGGAGCTTCGGTGAAGTATGCGTGAAGGCTTTGGCTGAGTGTCCCTCGCAAAGCGTCCGTTCCCAAGATAGCCAAGGCAAGCCTGTCATTCACTTCAAGCTCGTTCCGGTCAGGCATGTCACGTGTCAGGGCTTGACGGAGTTCAGCAATTTCTTTGTTCATCCGTTTGCGTTTTGCAATTCCGATTGAAGGGCTGAGAATTCGCGAGATCACACTATCGTCGGGCATATTTGGCGTGACTCCGATATTGGCTGCGATCAAAGCCTCAGAGCAGGGGAGAATGAATTCCTCGATCACATTGTGCAGTCCTGGGCGCAAAAGGTTATGCAGCAGTGCCGGCATATCCTCGTCGATGAACCTTTTTGCCGCCGGTTCTGCCGCGGCTATAATTTCTGCCATTCGCTTTCGAGACTTTTGGTGATCATCACCGCGCATCGCGAGTGGGACGGAGCTGAGCGCTGCAATGATCTCTGACGCATCGAAACCAAGGTGATCTGCAATTGTGGAATGCGTTTTTGAGAAAGGCAGTGTCTCAAAGTCAGAGTTGCTCAGAATTGAAGCAATCTCCCTAAAGTCCGTGAACTGCTTAACGTTTCGCATTTTCTCAACAAACCTGCCTAGCTAGTCAAAGGTACTATGCAGAAATTGTTGACGCGAACAATTCTTTCGACAGCAACAACTCTCAAAACGATGACGTAATCGTAAAGCTGGTGGTCGACCCACTTTGATCAAAGCGGCTGACGTTACTGTCGGTTTGTGTGCGGTCAAACCGGACACCGGGCACAAAGCCTGCGAACTCAAACTC
>CAYLMZ010000135.1:0-5411 GCA_964385035.1 uncultured Loktanella sp. | reverse complement strand
TACCGCCCGCTTTTCCGCCAAGGCGTCAAAGCGAGCCCACTCCTCGTCATTGAACTGTTCCAGCCACTGTTCGATCTGGTGTTCTTCATTGTCCATGATGTTTCCTTCTACGGTGACGCGCTCCAGGCGGACATCGGAGCGCAGTGATTAAACCCTTCGGTCGCGGCGGCTGCCGCTAGGGTCTCCGTGGAAAGATGCGATCACGCTACAATGAGCCGAGGCGCATAGGAAGGGGTAATTCCTCCGCTGCCGAACGCTGGCCATATGCGCACGAAAACTCGGCACGGCATCGGATTTTTGAAATCGAAAAAAACGGGCGAATATCGGGGGCGGCGGCACCGCAGGAGGCTGCCGCCGCCAAACGGTCCCTACGCGCAAATTGGGGCCGGACGGCCAACCAGGACTGCACTCGAGCTGCTGCCCGAAGAGCAGACCAGACGCCGACCTTCGCTTCAGTTCAGGCGGGTTTCAGGAAGCTCCAAACACGAACGTCAAAAACTGTTCGCCGCGATTGGTGGCAATCGGTTGATCTAGCCCTGGGCGATACTCCGCGGCAAACCCTTCGCTGCCCATACAAAGGCGATCTCGATGTAGGTCCACGAAAAGCTCAGATGCTACCTCTGCACTAACCTCTGGTATCAAAGCCGGCACAAACGTCTCGATGATGACATGCTTGGGGTAGTTTTTTTCTTCGATTACGGCATTTGGCTCCACCGCCTGAACATACGAGAAGCGTTCATCCAAAAATGCGGGATCGTTGCATCGTTGAAGAAGGGCAACGTGTTCAGGAGTGTACCTCCCGACAATCTCCAAAAAAGAGTTTTGAAGCACTTCGTCCAGCACGAAGCCCTGCCCCACCGTCCTCAAAACTGACCTCAAGATGTCTAGTTTCTCTTTGCGGTTGGTGAGCATAGCGGAGCGGGTGGTCGAAATAACCGCTGTGACGAACGCTTCGTTCTGACCGATGGCCTCAGGTGTCAGCCCTTCAACCTCATCAATCAATTCGTTCACGGTTTCCGAGAGGGCTTCCAGCCAGATAGCCAACCTTTTTTCTGCGGGAGCGGCAAATGCTGCATCCAAGCCCTCAGAGATGGCGCCACCCACAAATGGGACAATCCCTGCGGCGCTCTTGGCGATACTATGAACCACGTCCCCCTTGGACAAACCCGAAGGTGGAGCCGCCACTTTGCTGATCTTCTTGGAACCCGACATTGCGTCGATATGGTGCCGAACTCCGGTGGTTTCTAGTTAGTGCCTGCGCGGTCTCCCCAAGCAACGACACATCCTCAATCTACCAACCACGGTCGCGAAGCACTTATCAGCTGTGCCATCGGCGATGGCTACGCTGCCTCTCGATAGGGTCGCAGGACAATCCGTTTCGCGTCACATCAAGGTGGAAACACGTTCAGCGAACGAAAACGAAAATGGCTTTCGGGTTTCGCAGAAAACGGGCGAACATCGGGGGCGGCGGCACCGCAGAGGAAGGCGGGGAGGATACGGTCCCTACGAAAAAACGAAGGGCTCGGAGCCAAAGGGCACTGCCATTCTGTCGACAGGTGCAAGCTTACTCGGTGCCACCTCTAGCCCAGACCGCTGAGCGCTCAATAGCAAAATGTCGCTCCGAAAGGATCATGGCGACGCGACATTTGTTTTTGCGACAATTTCGCCAAGGTCCGGCCTCTAGACAAGGGGTGTAGTCTTCCCATTTGCACACCTGTGGCCTTTGCTCTTTTGGGATGACAGCCGTTGCGCATGTGGCTACCGCCATCTAACCTTTATGCCGTGCTAGCTAAGTAAAGGATGTTGAGTTCAACGCTAGGCTTACTGCTAGCAGCTCTGACCAGCGCCCCATCAGCCGATTGCTGATAGGGCGCTAGGAGCAAACAGGTCACCTAGGCTTACTCCTTTACTTCTTCATCATCGCCACAAAACATGGCTTCCATCTGTCGGGAAATGACGTCTTCGTCGACATCCTTGAATATAGCTTCAACGATATCGTCGACGCACTCCTCCGCCAACGCCACAACGTCGATGTTGGAGGAACCCAGCTTAAGTGTCGACGCCACGCGCTCCCTGCAGTCCAACGTCAACTCTTCGCGATCGTCGCACTTTAGTTTATCTGGAAAGGCTTCAGCGTCAGCCATAGCTCGGTAAACCACATACGAAGCTGTCTGCTTAGCAGGCAATAACTTCTTCAACTTACCACTCACCACCACAGAAATCGCATTGTTATCAGATTGGTGAACTTTCACCAAACGACCGCCCAGCATAATGCGATGCTTCAATGACTTAGCTGAACCCAAACCGCACTCCGAAGCGCGACCATTGGCCTTGACCAGAACGCCAGAATACTCAGAGCAAACAGTAGGCTTCTGCCCGGTCAAACCGGCAATCAAAGGACCGGGCTTCTTTGTCTGATTGGTGGACGTATATGGGTTTTGTCGTTTCATTTTAGGCACCTCCCGCAGCACTTGAAAGGAAGTCTTCGAAGGAAGTTACTTTAGATTGTCGGATATAGTAGCGGATGCGTTCCTTCGCTGAGATCACCTCTTTCTCTGAAAGGCAACATGATGCGGACAGCGTTTTCGTATCACGGAAAGCCACAGCTTTTGCCAAGCAGGCTATGAGAATTCTCTTGGCAGCCACATCGCACTCAAAGCGTTTGAGAATTGTCCTTACAGCATGTTTCGCTTGTAATTCGCGCTGCTTCTTTTCCAAAAGCTTCTCTGACGACTCTTGGTGTAGCGTTGCGATAAACGGTTTTGCCAACTCTGGATTTCGCGCAAGCAGCCCTTTCTGACGCAGGTCCCGTCGCGCGGCGTCGCGAGCATTCAAAAGGTCAACGACCAACGGT
Organism: uncultured Loktanella sp.; assembly: GCA_964385035.1. GTDB lineage: Bacteria > Pseudomonadota > Alphaproteobacteria > Rhodobacterales > Rhodobacteraceae > Yoonia. The sequence continues at coordinate 2,557 of CAYLMZ010000135.1, read as the reverse complement.
CCTTCGCGGCAGCCTCCGCGGATAATCACAGTGCCCGCCTTCTCAAGCTCGTATGGCGACATCGGATTGTACTTTTTCTTCATATTTCGCAGCCTCTTGGTTGCGGCTCCTATACATGTCGACACGAACTTCTCGAAATACGGAAAAAAAATGAAAATTCCCGGAACGCTTATGTTCGCGCCTAACAGGCATAGGATGTTGGAGGCGACCATGAGCAAGAAGATTTATGACGCAATCATGCTACTTGTAGCAATCTGCATGTTGATCATCACATACCTTACCTACGACGCAACGACGACCATGGCAGACGAAGCAGGCCCGTCCCATTTTGAGACGACAGAACGAGACGAGTAACATGCCGAAGCTCGTTGGGAACTGCTTTTCGCACTGCGACCAAATCGCAAGAGCCGGTTTGAGTTGGGGCGCATTGCTGAAAGGTTCAGCACGCGTAAAAGGGGCTGCTATACCTTCAGCCGAGGCTCCTTCGGCGGAGGAGTTTTGCCATCGCAGATATCGTTGACGGGTCGGCAAACACCGACGTGGGCCGATGCCCGACGCGGGTCGCGTTCAGCGGGGCGACTTCGAAACGCACTGGGCCAATCGACATCAGCATCACGAAATCCTAATCCCTGTGTCCGCGAGAACGCCGCCAAAGGCTTCGTTCATGGCACTTTCCAGTTCTCGGCGAACGCTCTCTGCGATTGCTCGAGCATCGCCGCCTGTGACGTTGAACACCGGTGCGATGGTGACCGAGACAGAGGCGCCGCGGAGCGCAGAGGCAGGTGTGACGAACCCGTTTCCGGCAGCGCTCCACAGCTCCGGTCCTTCTTCGCCGACCAGGTAGGTGCGCCCGCCTGTCGTCGGCCCGCCCTTTCGGCGGGCGCCGCCATACGTGCCAGCAGCTGCGCCGGGCCCCACCCCACCATTGGCCGTCCGCAGGTCGGCAACGATGCTCGCCGCAAAACCGGCTGCGCGTTCCAGCGCATCGCTGTTGATCACGATGTCCACGTCGGACCCCATGATCTCCCGCAGCGCGCCTTCCAGCCGGACGGCCTCCGCGCTGGCCGCTTCCAGCTCGTCCTGCGCATCGGCAAGCTCGGCTTGCAGCTGGCGCATCTGCTGCTCCAACGGCCACCGCTGCGCCTCTGTCGCCGGACCCTCGCCAAGCTGGTCGAGCTGGCGCTGAACCTGATGGATTTCGGTGCCAAGCTGCACAACCCCAAGGGCAAGCTCGCGACGCAGGTCGTCGGTCGGTAGGGTGCCCCCACTCGCCCGAAGGCCCTGGATCAAGGCCAGCGCCTCGTTCTGCTCCGGCGTCAGCTCATCGAAGCCAGAAGCGAACATATCCATGATGCTCCCGCGGGCTGCTTCGGCGCTTCCGATCAGCGCCTCCACCTCTGGGGTCATGGTGCCATCGCCCAACCGCGACGGCCAAAGCGCCAGCGCCGCGGGAAGCGCCAGCGGTGCCTTTAGCAAAGCGACCGTTGCGAGGAGACGCCCTAGTGAAGCGTTCGCCCTTGCCGCATTAGCACCGATGGCCGCAAGCCCCGCGCTCATCGCCCAGAGCGCCCCACCCCTTCCGATCAATCCAGCGAAGGTGATGCCAGCCACCGCAAGCTTGAGCGCTGCCAGACCGGCCACGACCTTGAAGATCGTGGCCGTCAGTTCCGGGTTTTGCGACACCCATGTCGTGATGTTCTCGATCACCGGCACCAAGCGATCCATCAGCTCCACAAGCTCCGGGATCAGAGCCTCACCCACAGCGATGCCGAGGTTTTGCAGCCGGTTCCGGAAAATCTGGCTCTGGGAGTTGAACGTGCCAAGGACGCGCTCAAACTCACCCATCGCGGACCCGGCATAATCGCCCTCATCGCGCACGAGGCCGACCGCGTCGGCCAGCAGTTGCGTGTTCTCAATGAGCGGCGCCAAGGCCCGGGCCTCCTGCCCGAACAGGTCACTGACCAGCGCAGCGCGCGCAGCCTCCGGCACCTCGCCGATCCGGGCCAAGACATCCATCAGGGTCCCGACCGCGTCCTCCTGCATCCGCTCAGCGACTTCCGTCGCCTCAAGGCCGATGCTCTGTAGGGCGCCAGATTGGCGTTCCGATGCGGACGCGCCCAGCGTGAGCGCGCGGCCCATGTTGCGGAACGACGTCGCCGCGACGTTGGTCTCTGCCCCGGCGGCACGCATGGCCGCCGTGATCGCAGCGGTTTCCTCTGCCGCGAAGCCGAATTGAAGGCCCTGCACCCCGACGCGGGACATCATGTCGAGGATGTCCGCGCCCGAGGCCGCGACGTTGTTCGACAGGTGGTTCATCGCATCGGCGAGAAGCGACGTCTCGTCGAGCGAAAATCCCAGCGCGTATTGCAGGCGGCCAAGCGCCTCGCCCGCCTGGTCGCCGGTGATGTTGAACGCGGTGCCGACCCGGGCGGCCATCTCGACAAACGGCACAAGCTCGTCCGCTGCGATCCCCGCCTCGGCGGCCCCGGCGGCAAGGGCCAACAGTTCCGACTGCGCCATCGGGACCTGCGTGGACAGGTTGGTGATGGCCGCTTCA
>CAYLMZ010000134.1:0-5416 GCA_964385035.1 uncultured Loktanella sp. | reverse complement strand
CGTTGCCCAGATAGGCTTGCGGGTCGGTGCCGTTGAAGGTGTTGGCGTACATTTCCACGTCAGCATAGAACTTCTGGAAGGTGTCAGGCGAACCCGGGTCACCACCAAAGAAGACGGATGCGTCGATGTTGCGCAGCTCGGTTTCGATGCCGATCTCGGACCACCACTCTTTGATCAGAGCCTGAAAGTCCTGACGCACAGCGTTTGTGGATGTCTGATACAGGATCGACATTGGCACACCATCAGGTGTTTCACGCACGCCGTCTCCGTCTGTGTCGATGTAGCCGGCTTCATCCAGCATCGCATTCGCACCAGCAATGTCCTGGGTGTCACATGTGAATGTGTCAGAGTTCACAGCCGCAGGTGCAGGAACCCAGTTACATGTTACGCGACCAGCCTGACCATACCCGATTTCCACCAAGAGTGGGCGGTCGATCGCCATGGACATCGCCTTGTAAACCGCTGGATCACCCAAGAATGGGTGTGGACGGACAACGGAACGCTGATCTGGACCAAGTGCCGGATCAGGGTTTGTCTGGTTCAACATGATACGTTCGACCAATGGACCAAAGCCTGCAACAGGTGTGCCAAGGCCACCTTCTTGCATGCTTGCAATCACATCGGGTGCCAGCTGCAGGTTCCAGGCGTAGTCAAACTCGCCAGTTTCCATAACAGCACGGCCCGCAGCCGTTGCATCGCCACCACCTTTGAACGTGACAGAGGCAAACGCAGGCTTGTTCGCGTCACGATAGTTTTCGTTTGCAACCATCTGGATCACGTCGTTTGTGCGGAATTCCGTCACAACGAACGGGCCTGTGCCGATCGGGCCAAAGTTCTCGTCTGTACACTCAGGTGCTTTCGCGCCAAGGCAGTCAGCGAATTGAGCGGCCTGTAGGATCGGGCTTTCACCACCAACAAACGGACCGTATGGGAATGGTGTCGGGTTTTCGAAGTTCACCACGACAGTCAGGTCATCAGGTGTCTCGACCGAAGACACACCGTCGAACTTGGTCAGCTGCGCACAGCCGGATTCAGGGTCGGTGCAGTATTCATATGTGAATTTCACATCCGCAGAGGTGAAAGGCGTGCCATCAGACCAGAGGATACCCGGCGTGATGTTCCATGTGATCGAGGTCAGATCCTCGGATACGCCGCCATTACCAACGGTTGGGACTTCGTCAACCAACCATGGTGTCAATTCGCCAGAGCTGTTGTAGCGGGCCAGTGGCTCGAGCATCAGCGAGGCGGATTCGATATCCTTCGTACCACCCGAAAGATACGGGTTCAGGATCGATGGCGCCTGCCAATAGATGATCTTGACCTCGCCGTCGCGACCGCGTTCGCCTTCATGCGCATCGGCATAAGCCAATTGCGCAACAGCGACAGTCGCCACAGCTCCCATAAGGGCTGTTTTGAGTTTCATAGTGAGTTCTCCTTGTTGGTGCTCTTATTGACCTCAACCCCTGCCGTTTGGCCGGCAGCGTCGTTGGATTCGTTAAACAGGTGGCAAGCGGTAAAGCGCCCCGGTTTGACCTCTCGGTATTCTGGTTCCTCAACCTTGCAGATATCCATCACCGAAGGACAGCGCGTGCAAAAGTTGCAACCCTTGGGCGGGTTGGACGGGGAAGGGACGTCGCCTTGCAGGATGATTCGCTCTGTTGCGCGGGCAAGGCTGGGATCCGGTTCAGGCACAGCCGATAGCAGTGCCTTGGTATAAGGGTGAAGGGGCTCTGCATAGAGATCTTCGCGTGGTGCAAGTTCGACCACTTTGCCCAGATACATGACTGCGACACGCGTTGCGATGTGGCGCACCATCGACAGATCATGGCTGATAAAGAGATACGTCAGGCCAAACTGTTCTTGCAGGTCCTCGAGCAGGTTCACGACCTGCGCCTGAATGGACACATCAAGGGCGGCAATCGGTTCATCGCAGACAATGAATTTCGGGTTCAGGGCAAGGGCACGGGCAATCCCGATCCGCTGTCGCTGCCCACCCGAGAACGCATGAGGATACCGCTTTGCGAACCTGCGGTTCAGACCGACCGCATCCATCAACTCGGCCACTTTTTCCCGCTTTTCGGCATCGTTAAGTGTCGTGTGCTCATCAAGCGGTTCCTTGATGATGTCTTCAACCGTCATACGCGGGTTCAAAGATGCTTGCGGGTCCTGAAAGACCATCTGCATGGTTGGACGCATCGGGCGCAGTTGTGGTTGCGGGGTAGAGCCGATCTCGGCTCCGTCAATTTCGATCGACCCTTCGGTGATATCGTAAAGGCGTAGAACAGCGCGGCCGCAGGTAGACTTGCCGCAGCCAGACTCACCAACAAGGCCCAGTGTCTCGCCTTCAAACACGTCAAAGTTCACACCATCGACCGCCTTCACCTCGCCCACGCGGCGCCGGAACAGCCCCGCATAGATCGGGAAATGCATCTTAAGGTCACGTACACGGACCAGCGGTTTCTTGGGATCATCAAGCATCGCGGGGGGCTCCGGTGCGGGCGTCAAAGAAACAGGCAGCATCGTGTCCACCGCCCAAATCAAAGCGTGGCGGGTTCTCACGGGCGCAGCGCTCAAAAGCCACGTCACAGCGATCACGGAACGGGCAGGCGGTCGGGGCGGCACCAAGAATAGGAGGCTGACCTTCGATAATGGTCAATCGGGCAGCACGTTCACCTGCGATGCTTGGTATCGTCTTGAGCAGGGCACGAGTATAAGGATGCTGGGGATCACTGAACAGGTCATGCACCGGGGCGTGTTCAACAACCTGCCCGCCATACATCACCATCACACGGTCGGCGATCCCTGCGATCACGCCAAGGTCATGGGTGATCCAGATCACCGCCATCCCAAGCTTGTCACGCAGCTCTTTCATCAACTCAAGGATTTGCGCCTGAATGGTCACATCAAGGGCTGTCGTCGGTTCATCCGCAATCAGGACCTTTGGGTCACAAGCCAAAGCAATTGCAATCATCACCCGCTGACGCATGCCGCCCGAGAATTGGTGGGGGTAATCCTCAAGACGACGACGCGCATCAGGAATGCCAACCAGTTCAAGCAACTCTTGCGCGCGATCGGCCGCCTGTCGCTTGTTCATCCCCATGTGCTTGCGCAGGGGCTCCATCAATTGGAACCCTACCGTGTAAACCGGGTTAAGCGACGTCATCGGATCCTGAAATACAAACCCGATTTGGCCACCGCGCACGCTGCGCAATTCGTCCAGTGAGACTTTCAGAAGGTCCTTGCCGCCAAAAACAACCTCGCCATTGCGCACATCCGCAGGGGGAGAGGGCAAAAGGCCAAGCAGGGACATCATGGTGACGGATTTGCCCGAGCCACTCTCGCCCACAACACCAAGCAATTCGCCCGGACGCAGTGAAAAACTCACGTCATTTACGGCGTGCACTTCACCGCCACGCGTTTGGAATACGGTTTTGAGGTCCCGGACATCCAGGACAGGCAAAGCCCCATCGGGCATGTAGGAACCTCCCAAGCGGTTCTTATTGTTGCTTTTTTGTGCGGTGCTCATCCGGAACCTTACACTTGGCTTTAACGCTATCATCAAAATCGCGCCCCGCAACCCGATTCCTGATTGCAGCGACGGATATCTGGCGCAAATATGTGCAGGTAGCTGAAACTGCACAATTCACGGGCAGTCAGCTGCTGCTACCAGACCAGAGGAATGTCAAATGACCACCCAAGCCCGCATGCTCATGGACAAGCTTGTCAGCTTTCCCACCGTCAGTCGCGACAGCAATCTGGAGTTGATTGATTTTGTTGAAGATTATCTGGCAGGCTATGGCGTCAGATCTGTCCGCGTCCCCAATGATGACGGGACCAAAGCGGCCCTTTATGCCCATGTCGGACCCGAACAGGACGGCGGTGTGGTTCTGTCGGGTCATACAGATGTTGTGCCGGTTGATGGTCAAAACTGGGACACCGATCCGTTTCAGGTGACCGAACGTCAAGGCAAGCTATTCGGACGTGGCACCTGTGATATGAAAGGGTTCGATGCTCTGGCGCTCTCAGCAGTGCCACTGGCCCTTGAGCGCGGCATCAAGCGTCCTTTGCAGATTGCGTTGAGCTATGATGAAGAAGTCGGCTGCACCGGCGCGCCACCCATGATTGATCATATGGTCAACCATGGCTTGCCGCGCGCCGATACTGTGATTGTGGGTGAACCATCGATGATGAAAGTTGTCACTGGCCACAAAGGCGGCATCGGCTACAAGATGCATTTTCGTGGATTCGAGGTGCATTCCTCACTCGCCCCGACCGGTGTCAGCGCCATTATGATGGCGGCAAAGCTGATCAATTGGGCCAATGAAGTGAACGCGGAGAACGCCGCCAAAGCCCCAAGTGACCTCGCCGCTGATTTCGTACCGCCATATACAACCCTTCACGTTGGCACGATCCAAGGGGGCACGGCGCACAATATTACGGCCAAAGATTGCCATTTTGGTTTTGATTTCCGGATTGTGCCGGGCGAAGACATTGGCGCATGGCAAGCCCGCTTTCAGGACAAGCTGGCCGAGATCGAAGCGGAAATGAAAGCAGTGCGCCCCGAGGCGGGAATTACCGCAGAGCAGTATTTCCACGTGCCCGGATTGGTCCCCGAAGAGAACGGCAGCGCGGAGGCACTTGTGCGGCAACTCACCGGCGAAAACGCCCGCCATGTGGTCAGCTACGGCACCGAAGCCGGTCAATTTCAGGAACGCGGGTATTCGGCTGTGATTTGTGGCCCTGGTGACATCGCTCAGGCGCATCAGCCCAACGAATTCATCACGATCGATCAGTTCCAGCAGGGAGAAGCATTCATCGCCCGACTTGTGGACAATCTCGCCGCTTGACCCAATATCGGTGTGTAGAAATGGAGATCACACTATGCCCGTAAAGAACCGCTTTGCTGAACTGCTTCCCGAAATCAAGGAATGGCGGCACGATTTGCACGAACACCCCGAGATCTTGTTCGAGACACATCGGACCTCTGCAATCGTTGAAGAAAAGCTAAAGGGTTTTGGGTGCGACGAGGTCGTTACAGGGCTAGGGCGCACGGGTGTTGTTGGCGTCATTAAGGGCAAGACCAACACGTCCGGTAAAGTGATCGGGCTGCGCGCAGATATGGATGCGCTACCGATCCTTGAACAGGCCGATGTCCCCTACAAATCCAAAGTGGATGGCGCCATGCACGCCTGCGGGCATGATGGCCACACCTCCATGCTGCTGGGCGCGGCCAAATATCTGTCCGAGACCCGCAACTTTGACGGCACGGTGGTCCTGATCTTCCAGCCCGCAGAAGAGGGCGGCGGCGGCGGACGCGAGATGTGCGAAGACGGCTTGATGGATCGGTGGGGTATTCAGGAGGTTTACGGCATGCACAACTGGCCCGGACTGCCGACAGGTCAGTTCGCGATCCGCT
>CAYLMZ010000133.1:0-5578 GCA_964385035.1 uncultured Loktanella sp. | reverse complement strand
GCTGAGCCGGAAAAACGGGGCCTCTTGGGGCGTCTATTTGGCGGCAATGAGACAAAGACGGTTGTCCGGCGTACCCTAGATGATGACATGCTGGAGCAGCTCGAAGAGCTCCTGATCACTGCAGATATGGGTGTCGACACCGCCCTACGGGTCACAGCGAATATGGCCGAGGGAAATCTGGGCCGGAAACTGTCGGTCGCCGAGATCAAAGGGCTTATGGCAAAAGAAGTCAGCCGGATCATGGACCCGGTGGCCCGACCAATGCCCCTTTATGCCAAGCGGCCACAGGTTGTGCTTGTGGTGGGTGTGAACGGGTCTGGCAAGACAACGACCATCGGTAAATTGGCTAGCCAATTCAAGGCCGCAGGCAAGAAGGTGGTGATTGCAGCGGGTGACACGTTCCGGGCGGCTGCGGTCGAGCAGCTTCAAGTCTGGGGGGACCGCGCAGGCGTTCCTGTGTTGACAGCACCCGAAGGTTCTGACCCTGCCAGCCTTGCCTTTGACGCGATGACGCAAGCGCAGGCAGAGGGTGCTGACCTGTTGATGATTGATACCGCAGGACGTTTGCAGAACCGGTCAGACCTGATGGAGGAACTGGCCAAGATTGTGCGGGTCATCCGTAAAAAGGACCCTGACGCACCCCACAATACGCTGCTCGTACTGGATGCGACGACCGGTCAAAACGCGGTCAATCAGGTGAAAGAATTCCAGAAACTGGCGGATGTGTCGGGGCTCGTGATGACCAAGCTGGATGGAACGGCAAAGGGCGGTGTCTTGGTCGCACTTGCTGACAAGTTCGGGCTCCCCATCCACGCGATTGGTGTGGGCGAACAGATTGACGATCTTGCGCCATTCGACCCGGAAGAGTTTGCAGCAGCGTTGGTCGGACTTGACCCCTAGCGGGCGGCAGCAGGGCTGCGGCGCTTATGGGTGAATGGCTTGTTTCGATTGCAGGGACGCCGCAAGGCGCACAGCTTGCGACAATTCTGGCGCTAATCTCTGCTTTTGCCCATGCCGTTTTTGGCGCGTTGCAGAAGGGGCGGTATGACCCATGGCTGACACGCGGGGCGATCGATGGCTGGCTCGTGGTTCTTTCGGCACCCATCGCCATTTTTCTGGTGCCATGGCCGGATGTCGCTTTGGCGGTTCTGCTGCTTGGCGCAGTTGCTGTCCATTTTGCCTATAAGGTCACAATGGCACTGGCCTATGAACGCGCCGCCTATACGGTAGTCTATCCAGTTGTGCGTGGAACTGGCCCGTTGGTCACTGTCATCGCGGCATCGATATTTTTTGCAGAAGTCTTTACCACCGTGCAGTGGCTCGGGGTTGCGTGTCTCTCGGGTGGTATCCTGCTACTGGCCGTGCGCAACATTTCTGAGGAAACACTGGATCGCCGCACGCTAAAACTGGGCTTGCTCTGGGCGTTGATCGGTGGATTTCTGGTAGCGCTCTATACCACCTATGATGCTTTCGCGATCCGGCAGGCGCCAAACCCGTTCACCTTTCTTGCCTGGTTTTTCTTTCTGACATCACTGGATTTTCCGATCCTGGCAACTTGGCGCTATCGCAGGATGGCGGATCAACCCGCACTCGGCCCGCTGATTTGGAAAGGGCTTGCTGGTGCGCTGATTGCGTGGATCAGTTTTGGGGGAGTCCTGATGGCGACGCGGCTGGACAGCGTCGGAGAAGCGGCAGTCTTGCGAGAGACCTCTGTCGTGTTTGCAGCCCTGATCGGGTGGTTCATTCTGGGTGAAAAGGTTGGCCCGCGCCGATTGTTCCTTATGTGTTTGGTTGCGCTTGGTGCTGTGATCGTTGAAATGGGCGGGTGAAGGAGATCCCGATGGCTGAAAAGACAATCAACCCCGTCCTCAAGCAGGTTCTGGAGCTTGGCCCGACCTTGGCCTTTTTTCTGCTGTATCTGAGGATCAGGGATGAGACATTCACATTTGCGGGTGCCGAATACACCGGATTTATTGTGGCAGCGCTTGTTTTTGTGCCCATCTTGTTGGTGGCAATGGGCATCTTGTGGATGCTCACCGGCAAGCTAAGCCGGATGCAGGTATTCACGGCGTTCATGGTCATCTTTTTCGGGGGCCTGACTGCATGGTTCAACGACGAGCGGTTCTTCAAAATGAAGACTTCGATCGTTTATGGCTGTATGGGCGGCATCCTCGCGATCGGGCTGTTACGTGGGCAAAGCTATCTTCAGTATGTGATGGAAGAAATGCTGCCAATGGAGCAGGAAGGGTGGATGATTTTCACCCGCAGGCTTTGCTATCTTTTCTTTGCTTTGGCGGCCGCGAACGAATTCATTTGGCGCACACAATCAACCGACGTTTGGGTCATGCTGGAGACCTTTGCCTTTCCAGCGATCTTGTTTGTTTTCTTGATGGTGCAGATCATGGGGCTGCAAAAATACCTGATTGAAGAGACGACAGATCAAGAAGGCGCTGACAAAGGCTAGCGCATTTCCGGATATGCGAACCCGACGGTGTGCTGATGTCGCTTTCCGTCGACGCGTTTGCGCAGAACGTCGACAGTATGGTCAGAAATGCTGGGTCGGAATGTGATGCCCGCGTATCCTGAGCGCGCCCAGAGGACGACTGCATGGACCTGTTCGGATAGAACATCCAAGCGGACCTTGTCACCGCGTCGGACACCCACAATGTTGCCAAGGCGCGCCCCTTGCCGGTTGACGTCCGAGATACGAACGTTTTGATGACCGTGCGCCGATTGAATGCTCACGGTAAAGTCTGTCGGATAGCGATGTGGTCGATATTGCAAAGCGAATCCCCATTACATTGAGGACCCCCAAAGATCAGGTTTTCCCTAATGAAGCGTTATGTTCCGCGTTTGAACAACTTGGCTTGTGCACCACTGTCCTTGCGAAAGTCGGCCCGCTTGTCGGCATGAAGCGCACGACCCCGTTGCACACCGGGCCTTGCGCCCATTGTGTCCAGCCACCTGGCAAGATTAGGTTTGTCGTCCAATGTCTGCTGTTGCCCCTCCCAAAGCGAGGCCCAGCCCCAACAGGCGATGTCGGCAATCGAAAAGAAATCGCCGGCAAGAAATTCGTGCTTCGCCAATTGCCGGTCCATCACACCATAAAGCCGCCCCGTCTCGGCCCGATAGCGGTCCTTGGCGTAGGGCAGATCATTGGGAGGGTTCATGGCGGGTGCATACTTTAGAAAATGATGGGCTTGTCCGGCCATTGGCCCTAGGCCGCCCATTTGCCACATGAGCCATTCCTCGACCGCGACCCGGTCGCGTTCTGTTGTGCCGTATAGCTGACCGGTCTTGCGGGCGAGGTATTGAAGGATCGCCCCTGATTCAAACACAGAGATGGGCGCGCCATCGGGGCCTTGGTGGTCAACGATTGCAGGCATCCGGTTATTGGGAGAAATGGCCAGAAACTCCGGTTTGAACTGCTCACCTGCGCCGATATTCACCAAATGCACTTGGTAGGGCAGTTCAAGTTCCTCAAGCGCTATGGAGGCCTTCCAACCGTTCGGGGTCGGCCAGAAGTAAAGATCAATGGGTTGCGGCATGACAGGACCTCCTTGTGACGTTACCATCGCAGTATTCTGCCCACGCGCAACCGTCCTTGACGAAACCGTGACGGGGGCGTATCCGATGACCTGTGGCGATTTGTTACCGGATTGCGGGCCACGTTAAAAATGCCGCTAAAGAGGGTTCAAGGCGATGTGACCTCGATACCTTTGGCCGGTGTCGAGGTTTTTTTATGCGCTCAGAAGGCGCGAGGACAGATGAAAAAGACGTGGAAAAAACGCACGAAAGCCGTGCACGCAGGCATTCGCCGTAGCCAATACAACGAAGTCAGCGAAGCCATCTACCTAACCCAAGGCTTTGTCTATGACACCGCCGAGGACGCAGAGGCTCGCTTCATCAAGGCAGGCGAAGACGAGTTCATTTACGCCCGCTACGGCAATCCAACGGTTGCGATGTTCGAAGACCGGATTGCGGCGATGGAAGGCACGGAAGATGGTTTTGCGACGGCATCGGGTATGGCCGCGGTCAATGGTGCACTCACGTCCATGTTGAAGTCGGGTGACCATGTGGTGTCCGCGCGCGCGCTTTTTGGGTCATGCCTTTATATTTTGGAAGAGATTCTCACACGCTATGGCGTTGAGGTGACGTTTGTTGACGGGACAGACCTTGCTGCTTGGGAAGCTGCGATCCGCCCTGACACTAAAGCGGTATTCTTTGAGAGTATCTCGAACCCGACGCTGGAAGTCATTGATATTCAGGCCGTTTCGCAGCTTGCGCATGCTGTCGGGGCAACTGTGATTGTGGACAATGTGTTTGCGACCCCTGTGTTTTCGGATGCCATCGCGCAGGGTGCGGATGTCGTTGTCTATTCCGCGACAAAGCACATCGACGGACAGGGTCGGGCGCTGGGTGGGGTCATACTTGGCACGCGAGAGTTCATCCGCGGAACGGTCGAACCCTACATGAAGCACACTGGCGGTTCGATGTCGCCCTTTACCGCGTGGATGATGCTCAAGGGGCTTGAAACGATTGACCTGCGGGTGCGTGCGCAGGCTGCGGCAGCGCAGATCATTGCCGAAGGGCTTGAGGCAGATGGCACGTTGGAAAATGTCATCTACCCAGGCCTTGCCAGCCATCCGCAAAATGCGCTCGTGACCACACAAATGGACGCAGGTGGGACCGTCTTGGCGATTGATGCAGGAACGCAAGAGCGTGCTTTTGCTTTGCTGAACGGGCTGGATATCTGGACGATTTCAAACAATCTGGGTGATGCAAAATCCATTGCAACACATCCCGCGACCACGACACATCAACGGCTGTCTGATGCAACCAAATCAGAATTGGGGATCACGCCGGGGTTGATCCGCCTGAGTGTCGGGCTTGAAGACAAGGGTGATCTTCTGGACGATCTCAGAGCGGCGATCGCATCTTTATGAGGTGGTGACGGGCCTTGCAAAACCTGCTTAGGTGGATGCGGCTGAGACGCGTAGGAGGCCGCATTTATGTCTGATCCAAGGCCCGACCTGCGGCGTATCTATCAGGAAATCGTTGGAAAATCCGACGAGCCACCCCACATAGGTGAGGTGTCTGATACATCCAAGGGGGATGACACTATGAATATCCACTCAACCGATATGGAACGTGAGCCAACCCGCGCAGAGGCAGAGGCGGCCTTGGCCCTCCTGCGGCGCTGGGCGCATGATGTGACCCCGGAAGAGGTGGCAACACTTGACCCACTCGTGTCTCGGTTGATCCCCGGCCAAGAGATTTCCAACTATCCTGCCTTGGCACGTGCATACCCCGAAGATTTCGAGGTGGATGAGATTTATAAAGCCTCTATGCCCGATCTTCAGAATGGTCCGTCCAGCCTGATCCGCGGTGCGCAGCAACAGATCCAGCATGTCGGGATTTCCAATTTCCGGCTACCGATCCGGTTTCACACCCGTGACAACGGTGATCTGACGCTTGAGACATCCGTTACGGGCACGGTCTCGCTTGAGGCCGAAAAGAAGGGCATCAACATGTCCCGCATCATGCGGACATTCTACAAGCATGCGGGCGAGACCTT
>CAYLMZ010000132.1:0-5659 GCA_964385035.1 uncultured Loktanella sp. | reverse complement strand
TCCATCGTGTCGGGTTCGACGATGTTACAGTTAATGCAAACTGTCTTTTCTGCGTAGAATGGGTCGACATAGGCGGAGGATGCCTGTGGCACCAGCTTCATATCTGACTGGTCGATGGATTTCCAACCAGCGATGGAAGAGCCGTCAAACATGAAGCCTTCTTCGAGGAAGTCTTCGTCAACCAGATCGGCGACGACTGTCACGTGCTGCAGTTTACCACGTGGGTCGGTGAAGCGAATATCGACGTAGTCGGCTTCTTCGTCCTTGATCAGTTTGAGAACGTCTTTGTTGTCCATCAGGTGTTACCTTTCTGTCCGTAGGGTTTTGGATGGCCCACCATGCGCGCGGCAAGGCAGGTTTATTGGGGTGTTAGAGTGCGTCGTCGCCGGACTCACCGGTCCGGATGCGGATGGCTTGCTCGATCGGGGAGACGAAGATTTTGCCGTCGCCGATCTTGTCGGTCTTCGCAGCGCCAATGATCGCCTCGATTGCGCCGTCGACTTGATCGTCAGCCAGCACAACCTCGATTTTCACCTTTGGCAGGAAGTCGACCACGTATTCTGCGCCGCGGTACAGTTCCGTGTGGCCCTTTTGGCGACCGAAGCCTTTGACCTCGACAACCGAGAGACCCTGGACGCCCACGTCTTGCAGCGCCTCTTTGACCTCATCGAGTTTGAATGGCTTAATAATCGCTTCGATCTTCTTCATCGTCCTGCGACTCCCTTTAGTGTTCCGCCTGCGGTCAGATCATTTCTCTTGCATAGGAACAATTCGCCGGGGATTTTCGACCTGACTGCTAGCGCCCAAAGAATACAGTGTGCCTAAATTTTGTGCACATTGCCCATTGTTGGTGCTGTTTGAGAAAGCAAGGTGCTGAATCCGTGACCGAATTGCTGACCTCTGCCCAAATGCGCGCCATCGAGGGTGCCCCCATCGCTGCGGGTGATGTGACCGGACTGGAGCTGATGGAGCGCGCGGGAGCCGGAGTTGTGGATGTGATCCAAAGCTGGACGCAAGGGGGCGCTGCCCCCATGCCGCTGCGCGGCACTCCCCCGGAGTTTTTTGGCCAAGATGAAGATGGGCGCCTGTCTTGTGTGGTTTTATGTGGTCCGGGCAACAACGGCGGTGACGGCTTTGTCGTCGCGCGGCTCTTGGTTGAACTTGGATGGGCTGTAGAGGTTTTTCTTTTGGGCGCACCTGATTGTTTATCAGGCGATGCTCGTGCCAATTGCGAGCGGTGGGCGCAGCTGGGTCAAGTTAGACCGATTGAGCAATGCACATCAGAGCGATGGGCGCGTCGGCCACTTGTCGTGGATGCGCTTTTCGGCACCGGGCTTACCCGCGTTTTGCCTGATGGTGTTGCGGATGTTCTGATGGCAACGGCGAATTGCCCGCGTGTTGCTGTTGATGTCCCAAGCGGGTTGTGTGCGGACCGCGGTATATTGTTGTCTGAAAAAGCGCTGCCACCCGCACATATCACCGTAAGTTTCCATCGCGCAAAGCAGGGCCATTTCCTGGGCGTCGGGCCGCAGCAGGCAGGTGCACTCGCCGTGGTCGATATTGGCCTCGCGGCGCGTGGTGTCGCACCGCGGTCATGCCAAGAGATTGTCGCCGATGCGCAGCCTGGTGCTTTGGGCAAATCCTTGGGGCACAAATACACCCATGGGCACGCCTTGACCCTTGCGGGCGGGGCAGGGCGTGGCGGTGCTGCCCGTCTTGCCGCACGCGCCGCGCTGCGCATTGGGGCAGGTGCTGTTACGGTTGGCTGTCCGCCTGAGGCTTTGGTTGAGAATGCAGCCCAGCTGAATGCAATCATGTTGCAGGCTGTTGATGACGTAGGTGCTATGGCTGCGATCTTGTCTGATGCCCGGGTCAATGCGCTTTGCGTGGGCCCCGGTTTGGGTTTGGGGCGCGATCAAGCGGCCTTGCTCGCGACCGCACTCGACAGTGGGCGGGCGTTGGTGCTGGATGCTGATGCCCTGACACTGGTCGCCCAAGACGCAGCCCTCTTTGCAATGCTCCACGAAAGATGTGTGCTGACGCCGCATGCTGGCGAATTTGCAAGATTGTTCCCCGACATTGCAAAGAGACTGGATGGCTTTGCTGACAAAGGTCCGCCGTTCTCGAAGGTTGATGCCACAAGAGAGGCTGCGGCGCGCGCAGGCTGCGTTGTCCTTTTCAAAGGCCCTGATTCAGTCATTGCAGACCCATCGGGGCTGTGCAGCATCAACGCATCTGTTTATGATCGTGCAGCCCCATGGCTGGCCACGGCCGGATCGGGTGACGTTCTGGCCGGTTTCATAACGGGTCTTTTGGCGCGCGGGTTTGCCCCGATACAGGCCGCTGAAACAGGGGCTTGGCTGCACACTGAATGCGCGCTTTCCTTTGGTCCGGGGCTGATTGCTGAGGACTTGCCCGATGAACTGCCAAAAGTCCTCAGAAACATCGGTGTTTGAGGCGATTTTCCTCTCGCATCCTATTCATTCCTTTGCTAGACACCGCGCAACTCTGGGGCAGGCCCAAAAACCTGCCCCTTTTGATCATGCGGGTGTGGCGGAATTGGTAGACGCACCAGATTTAGGTTCTGGCGCCGCAAGGCGTGGGGGTTCAAGTCCCTTCACCCGCACCAAAGTTGAAAAGAAGGACAGCACATGCAGGTCACCGAGACCCTGAACGAAGGCCTCAAGCGCGAATATGCTATCACCGTCACGGCCGCCGAACTGGACGCCAAAGTCGAAGAAAAGCTGAAAGAAGCGCAGCCCACCATTGAAATGAAGGGCTTCCGCAAGGGTAAGGTGCCTATGGCGCTGCTGCGCAAGCAGTTCGGTCAGCGTCTGTTGGGCGAGAGCATGCAGGAAGCGATTGATGGCGCCTTGTCTTCGCATCTGGAAGAGACCGGTGATCGTCCTGCTGCCCAGCCACAGATGAAGATGACCAACGAAGACTGGAAAGAAGGTGACGACGTGAACGTCGAGGTTTCCTACGAGAAGCTGCCTGAAATCGAAGACGTCGATTTCTCCAAAATCAAGCTGGAGCGCATGGTCGTCAAGGCTGACGAAGAGTCGGTTAAGGAAGCCCTCGATAACCTCGCGGAAAGCCCGCAGGCTGTGACTTACGAGCCAAAGAAAACCCAAGCCAAGGACGGCGATCAGGTTGTTATGGATTTCGTGGGCAAGGTCGATGGGGAAGCCTTTGAAGGTGGTTCTGCTGAGGATTATCCGCTCGTGCTTGGGTCAAACTCTTTCATTCCGGGCTTTGAAGATGGTCTTCTGAAAGTCAAAGCCGGTCAGGAAAAAGACGTCGAAGTGACGTTCCCTGAGGATTATCAGGCCGAGAACCTTGCCGGTAAGAAAGCCGTATTCACTTGCACCATCAAAGAAGTCAAAGGCCCCAAGAAGCCGAAGATTGATGATGAGTTGGCCAAGAAATTCGGTGCCGAAGATCTTGAAGGTCTCAAGACACAGATCACTGATCGTCTGGAAGCAGAATATACAGGGGCCTCCCGCGCCGTTGCCAAGCGTGCTTTGCTTGATGCGCTGGACAAGAAGGTCAAGTTTGACCTGCCGCAGTCCCTTGTTGATGCCGAGGCAGGCCAGATTGCCCACCAGCTTTGGCACGAAGAAAACCCAGATGTGGAAGGCCACGATCACCCCGAGATCGAGCCAACGAAAGAGCACATCAAATTGGCAGAGCGCCGCGTGAAACTGGGCCTGTTGCTTGCTGACATTGGTCAGAAAGCCGAAGTGCAGGTGTCTGATCAGGAAATGACACAAGCCATCATGAATCAAGCGCGCCAGTATCCGGGCCAAGAGCGTCAGTTCTTTGAGTTCGTGCAGCAGAACGCGCAGTTCCGTCAGCAGCTTCAGGCGCCATTGTTCGAAGACAAGGTCGTTGACCACATCTTTGAAAACGCCGCCATGAAAGAGAAAGAAGTCAGCAAGGACGACCTGCAAAAGGCCGTCGAGGCACTTGAAGACGAATAAGTCTTACACCTTTTTGCGATGAATTGAGGGTGCCCTGTTTTGGGCGCCCTTTTTCTTTTGGGGTGGCGCAAAATAATCCGCGAATTGCCATATTTTTTGCCTTCTTTGCGCGGTTACCTGCGGTAGAATGACGCGCGTAGAGTGAAGGAAGAGATTTATGTTACGTTCCCTGATTTTGGCCGTAGGTGCCATTTTTGCTTTGAATACAGCGGCCTATGCATGCCCTGATTATAATCTGGCGCCTCAGGCCTCATATCAGGCCTCGGGTAAACAGCTTTATCAACGACGTGATTTCCCCGTGGTTGCGGGTGGAAATCACTACATCTGGAATTGCCCCAGCATTCGTCCGGGCACGGATACGGGCGCAGGCTATTTTCCAGCGTCGCCTGATTTCTCGTTCCAGTTGTCGGACATGAACAGCTATCAATTGGTCGTAAGTGTGATCAGTGAATGCGATGCAGCGCTGTTGATCAACACGGCTTCGGCCAATTGGTACTATGACGACGATGACAACGGCAATCTTGACCCGCGCATTATTCTGACGCGCCCTGCTAATGGCCGGATTGATGTTTGGATCGGCACCTACGATGGTGACTACTGCAATGCCGAATTGCAGATGGAGACCTTTGACCGCTAGTCCAGCTGTTAAAGCATTCGCAGTTCATATTGACGCCGCTCAGTGTTTTGGGCGGCGTTTTTCATTTGTTATTCGTCATAAAGTCGGTTGGCGTCGTTATGCTTCAGCCGCGCATCCAGTGCGTCAAAGCTGACCTCTGCTTGAGACTGATCGTGGATGGCTTGCGCGTATGTTGGCAAACCATCGGTTGGTGCAGCCTTGGCAGGGTGCCAGAGGCCGGAACGGATGATGGCTTTGCCACAATGAAAGAATGCCTCTTGCACGCTCACCACGATTGCGAATTCCGGAATTCGGCCTTTGATCGCCATGCTTTCGCGCAAAGATGTGTCCCTCACGACTTTTGCGGTGCCGTTCACGCGAACAACTTCGTTGCGGTTTGGCACAAAAAAGACAATGCCGATCTGCCCTGTTTCAAAGATGTTCTGAAATCCGTCAAAGCGGTGGTTTCCCGGCCTGTCCGGCACAGCAAGTGTATGGCGGTCCAGCACTTTGACAAAACCGGCTGGATCTCCTTTGGGTGAGCAATCAAGCCTGCCGTCACTGGCGCTTGTTGAAATGACAACAAAGGGCGACCGTTCAATCCAGTTGCGGCAGTGTATGTCGATGTGGTCAAGGATTTTGAGACGCTGTGCGGGATGGATACCGTCGATGATCTGCCGCACCTCATCAATGGAGTTCAGCACCTCTTTGGGTTGGTAGGGCATACGTTCACCGGTCAGAAATTGGATCGGTTAAGTGTTCCGCGCGTTCCCCTGTCCGTCAACCTTGGATGCGGCAACGAAAAAGGCCGCACCCGAGAGCGCGGCCTTTTCCTAATAGTCTTTTCGAAGCGCTTAGGCGTTGTCTTCGTCCGAAGCTTCTTCAGAAGTCTCGACACCAGCTGATTCAGCCAGGTCTTCGTCGTCCGATGCCGCGGCACCGATATCGTCGAAGAGTTCCTGAATTTCGAATTCAGCAGCGGCTTCTTCTTCGGCAGCCAGTTCAGCGATCGACTTGCCTGCTTCCTGAAGCTCGGCCTCTTCAACGGAACGGGCAACGT